>CBFGVD010000288.1:0-5068 GCA_965651965.1 uncultured Verrucomicrobiaceae bacterium
GCGCCCTGGAGAACGAGCGCGAGCTGGGCGAGCTGCGGGCGCGCTTCACGGCCCTGGTCTCGCACGAGTTCCGCACGCCGCTCGGCATCATCATGTCCGCGGTGGAGCTCCTGCGGAATTATTCCGAGCGCCTGGAAGAACCGAAGCGGAAGGAATTGCTGGATGACATCCACCAGTCCACCCGGCGCATGGCGGACCTGATGGAGCAGGTGCTGGTCCTGGGCCGGGCGGATGCCGGCAAGCTGACCTTCTCGCCCGCCCCCGTCGATCTGGGGGCGCTCTGCCGGAAGCTCGTGGACGAGGTCCTGTCGGCCACGGTGAAGAAATGCCCGGTGGAACTCTCCTGCAACGGCGACTTCTCCGGGGCGGCAGCGGACGAACCGCTGCTCAGGCACATTTTTTCCAATCTCCTCTCGAACGCGGCAAAGTATTCAGCCGCCGGGACGCCCGTCGCATTTTCCCTCCGCAGGGAGGGCCCCGCTGCGGTGTTCACGGTGGCGGATCGCGGGCGGGGAATCCCGGCCAGGGACCAGCCCCGGATCTTCGAAGCGTTTCACCGCGCGGGTAATGTCGGGGAAATCCCCGGCAGCGGTCTCGGGCTCCTGATCGCCCGTCGCTGCGTGGAGTTGCACGGCGGGGAAATCGGCTTCGTTTCGGAGGAGGACGCCGGCACTTCTTTCACCGTCCGCTTGCCGGTCTTTCCTCAGTGAGGCGCGCGGGCGGCTCCCCGGAGCATCGTCCCGGAGATCACGGCGTACAGATCCGTCCACGCCAGGCGGGTTTCGGCGTCGAAGTCCCTGTCCAGCACGTACTCCAGCATGGCCAGCAGCGCGGTGCCCACCGTGGCGTAGTGTTCCGTTTTCACGCCGTAGGCCACATGCCGGGCACCCAGATCTTCCAGCACGGCGGACAATTCCCCGGGGCGTTCCAGAAGGCTCAGGGAGGCGGAGAGCATGTCGATCAGCTTCTCCGCCTGGAGTTCGATGTCGGTCTTGAAAAGCGGCCGCAGCGCCGGATCCAGCTCGAAGAGGCGCTGATAGAACACCAGCGCCGCCACGTGGGATTGGCGCTCCACCGCGGCGAAGGTTTTGCGCAGGCGGTGCTTCTGTTCGGCGGTCAACACGCCCGTAGCCTGGCAGATACCGGCCGATTCCGCACTCCGACTTTAGTCGGATGACTTTTTGCCGGGATCGTGCAGGATACGCAGCGCCTTCCCCATGAAACGAATCCTTGTGATCGAAGATCAGGCCCCGATGCGCCGGAACCTGGCGCTCATGCTGGAGATGGAGGGGTTCGAGGTTCATACCGCTGAAAACGGCAGGATCGGGGTGGAGGCCGCCCTGGCGCACAGACCGGACCTCGTGATCTGTGACGTGATGATGCCGGAGCTGGACGGCCATGCGGTGGTCCAGACGCTGCGGGCGCATGCAGGGACGGAGACCCTGCCCTTCATCTTCCTCACCGCCCGCAGCGACAGGGCGGACATCCGCATCGGCATGAATTTCGGCGCGGACGATTATCTGGTGAAACCGGTGGTAAGGGAAGACCTGCTGGCCGCGGTGGAGGCGCGGCTCGCGCGGGCGGAGGCGGTGGAGGCCCGGATCCTGGCGGCCTCGGCACGCGGATCTTTCCAACCGGATTTTTCCAGTCATGAGCCGCTCGTGGCCCTGGGCCTGACCAACCGTGAGGCGGAGGTCCTGCTCTGGGTCGCCCAAGGCAAAAGCAACGGCGACGTGGCGGGCATCCTCGGGATGAGCGAGAAGACCGTGAAGCAGCACCTCGGCAATGTCTTCGCCAAGCTCGGCGTGGAGAACCGGAATGCTGCTGCACTCCGGGCGGTGGAGGTGTTGGGCAGCCGTACCGCCTAACCAGTCACCGGCAGGGAGAAAAATTCAGATCACCCCCAGCTTCTTGCCCGTCTTCACGAAGGCCTCGATCCCCTTGTCGAGCTGCTCGCGGGTGTGCGCGGCGCTGATCTGGGTGCGGATGCGCGCCGTACCCTGCGGTACCACCGGGTAGAAGAATCCGATCGCGTACACGCCGTGCTCCAGCAGCTTGTCGGCGAATTTCTGGGATAGCGCCGCATCGCCCAGCATCACCGGGGAAATCGGGTGGTCCTTGCCCGCGATGGTGAAGCCTGTGCCGGCCATCGCCTGGCGGAAGTATTGCGTGTTCTCCTTCACGCGGTCGGCAAGTTCGGTGGAGGCTTCCAGCATTTCGAAGACCTTCACGGAAGCGGCCACGATCGGCGGGGCGATGGTGTTCGAGAAAAGATAGGGCCGCGAGCGCTGGCGCAGCAGGTCGATGATCTCCTTTCTACCGGAAGTGTAGCCGCCGGAGGCGCCGCCCAGCGCCTTGCCCAGCGTGCCGGTGGTCAGATCGATCTTCCCGAAAAGGCCGCAATGCTCGTGCGTGCCGCGGCCGCGGGCGCCGAGAAAGCCGGTGGCGTGGCAGTCGTCGAAGTGGACCAGCGCGTTGTACTTCGCCGCCAGTTCGTGGACCTTGTCGAGCTGGGCGATGATCCCGTCCATGGAGAACACCCCGTCCGTCGTGATCAGCTTGAAGCGTGCGCCCGCGGCATCCGCAGCCTGGAGCTGGGCTTCCAGGTCGGCCATGTCGTTGTTCGCGTAGCGGAAGCGCTTCGCCTTGCAGAGGCGCACGCCGTCGATGATCGAGGCGTGGTTGAGGGAGTCGGAAATCACCGCGTCTTCCGGGCCGAGCAGCACCTCGAAGAGCCCGCCGTTCGCGTCGAAGCAGCTCGGGTAGAGGATCGTGTCCTCCGTGCCCAGGAAGGAGGAAATCTTTTCCTCAAGCTGCTTGTGCAGGGTCTGGGTGCCGCAGATGAAGCGCACGCTGGCCATGCCGAAGCCCCAGCGGTCCAGCGAGGCCTTGGCCGCCGCCACCACTTCCGGGTGGTCGGCCAGGCCCAGGTAGTTGTTCGCGCACATGTTGATCACCTCCCGGCCGTCCTTCAGGCGCACGGTGGAGTTCTGCGTGGAGTCGATCAGGCGCTCCCGCTTGTAGAGGCCGGCGGACTCGATTTCGGAGAGCGTCGTGCGGAGGTGGGAAGCAAGCGCGTCGGAGAACATGGCGGCGGAGATTGCACCGCAAAACGGCGGGACGGAATGCGGATTTCGCGCAAAGATTGTGCGGAAACGGGGGTTTGACCGAATACGATGCCGGGCGCGTGCGTTTCAGACAACATGGCCATGAAGAATCTCTCCCTGCCCGTGAAATGCCTGTGCCTTGCCCTTCTGGCGATCTCTCCGGCCCGCTCCCGGGAGGGCGAGGAGATCATTGCTCCGGTGGACAATGCGGAAGCCGAACCCGATCCTTTTGCCGCCGAGCCTCGTTCTTCAAAAAGTCTGGCCATCCCCGCCGAGCGTGCCGGCCAGCAGCGTGCCGCCCTGTGCCTGCGGCTGGAGACCTGGGAGGGCACCGCGACCGAAGTGGCGCGCTGGCAGGATGAGGCCGGGGACGGAGTTGCCTTGGGGAAGCTCCGCGCCCGACTCCTTGCGGAGGGTAGTACCGCCCGGCTTGTTTTCAGCCCCTCTCTGGGGATCGACCAAGCCACGGGGGCGATTGCCGAATCGGTTTCCGAAAGGATCTACCCGACCGAATACGAGCCGCCTGTCAACCCCGCCGCCCGGGGTCCGGCCCCGGAGGAAAAGAGCGAGTGGAAGCGGTGGATCGACGCGGCCGGGGACCATGCGCTGCCGACTTCCTTTGAAACGCGCAATACCGGCCAGACCCTCGAAGCCGTTGCGCAGGCCGTGAGTGCCGAAGAGAAATGCTGGGATGTTTCCTTCCGTTTCGAGGTCGTCGATTTTTCCGGCACCCTTTCCCACGGCGCGGAGGAACTCCTGATCGAAATGCCTCTCTTCGGCTCTTTCCGCAGCGGCGGCCTGTTCCGCCTCAGGGAGGGTCAATGGCGTCTCGTTTCCGTCCTTGAACCGCCGCGCGGCGTGGACGGGAAGGCCTCCGACAAACGGTGGGTCACTTTTGTCCGCATCGGCCCCGGCTCTTGACCCGTCGCGGGGCTCCTTGCCCTTTTCCGCCCGCCCTGGCCGCGGAAGGGCCGCAAATCCCCGCAAGGCCGGAGATTTTTGATGATCCCGGGCGGCTGCAATCTTATGGATCGGGCATGCTGACCAGCGTCCTGCCGCAGGAAGCCCCGGTTTTCCTGGATCTTGAGGAGGATTCCGAAGAAGGGACCATCCGCGCGGTGGCCGGGCTCCTGGCAGGCGATCCGGGCGTCCGCGATTTTCCCCGCTTCGTGGAGGCGGTACTGGAACGCCAGAAGATCAATCCCCCGCTTCTCGGAAACGGGATCGCCCTGCCCCATGCGCGCTGTGCCGCGGTGGGGGAGATCGTCTTCGCCGCCGCACGCTGCCTCCGGCCGGTGATGTTCGGGCAGACGCCGGTTTCCCTCGTCTTTCTGTTCGGGGTTCCGCCCCACCGGATCGCGGATTACCTGGGCATGACGGCGGCGCTTGCCCGGCGGCTCCGCGATCCGGGGAACGTGGCGGCCCTGCTGGAAGCCGGGGATGAGGAAACTTTCCGCAGGAGGATCGGGGGCGGATGAGGGATGCGGGCACGGACTCGCCGGGGCTCGGCAAGGGGATACGCCGCCTGGCCCGGTTCCGCATCGGGCTCGGCGAGCGGTTCCGCTTTTCCGAGCTCCAGATCGTCTTGTTCTGGGCGGTGTTGACCGGCATCGCCGGAGCATGGACTTCCATCGGCTTCCGCGAGGGCACGGAGTGGCTCCACGAACTCTTCACCGGCAGCGGGAAAGCTACGTGGAGAGTTTCCGCGCGCTGCCCGCCTTCCAGCGGGTGCTCGTCCCCTGCCTCGGCGGCCTCCTCGCGGGTCTCACGCTTCTGTGGGGCAGCCGTTTCAAGGCACCCTCGAATACTTCCGACTACATGGAAGCCGTGGTCGTGGGAGACGGGAATCTCTCCGTGCGCGCGGGCTTGGTGAAATCGGTCTCGGCCTGGTTTTCCAGTGCCTCCGGCGCCTCCATCGGCCGGGAAGGCCCCCTGGTGCAGCTCGCGTCGCTGGCGGCCTC
>CBFGVD010000289.1:0-5061 GCA_965651965.1 uncultured Verrucomicrobiaceae bacterium
GTGGAAGGCATCCGAGGTACCCCAGATGTCCGCGCCGGAGCCGTTCAGCGTGTAGGAGCCGCCGCCATGGGTGGCGTTGCCCGCAACGCCGGTGCTGCCGATATCCTGGCCGGACCAGCCGGGCGGAAGCGCCAGCGGATCGGCGATGGAGAGCAGTTCCCCGGCGGAGAGCGCCCGCGAGTAAACCCGCACGTCATCGATCAGGCCGGTGAAATGCTTGTTCGTGTCCCGGTGATCGTAGCCGATCGTCACCGCCAGGGCGTTGAGCGATTGCACCGCGCCGCTGCCGGAGGCGGCCTGGGTGCCATCGATGTAGATGTAGCCGTCCGTTCCGCTGCGCACCGCCGAGAGGTAGTGCCATTGGTCGTCGTTCACGGTGGCGGTCGTGGTCAGGTCGAATTGGTAACCGCCGCTGCCGTAAACGAAGAAGTTCACGGTGCCGTCCGCGTTCACGTTCAGCATGTATTCGCCGATGAAGCCGGAGCCTCCCGGTTCGCGCTGCTGGATCACGGTGCCGAGCGCCGAGCCGGAGTTCACCTTTACCCAGGCACCGAGGGTGAAGTCGGTGCTGCCGGTCAGGGCCGCGCCGCTGCCTGCGAAGACGGTGTCGTCCGTACCGTCGAGTTGCAAGGCGTTGCCGTCCTCTCCCGTAGTCCAGGCCGCGCCGCTCACCGTCCCGGCATTCTGGTTGCCGGAGACATCGGCGGCGGTGCTGCCGGTGCTTTCGTTCAGGCGCCACCAGGACTTCAGCCCGCTGTAGATGCTGCCGGGCTGGGAGCCGGAGGAGTAGGGATCGGTACCGAGCGCGAGCTCGAGCTGGTCCGCATATCCGTCCGAATCCGTATCCTGCCCCGGCGGGGGAGGTCCCACGGTGATCTGGAGCGTGGCGTCGTCGCTGGCTCCGGCGGCATCCGTTACCCGCACGGTGAAGGAGTTGAGCCCGAAATCCGCGTTCAACGGCGTGCCGGAGAGCGCGCCGTTGCTTGCCACGGAGAGCCAGGAGGGCCCGCCCAGCTTCGTGAAGCTCAGGGTTTCACCCGCCGCGCTATCGTAGTCGGACACCGTGCCGGAGAGGCTGCCGCTGTAGGCCACGGCCTCGCTGGCCGCGGCTCCCGCCACCGGATCGCTGGTAAAGGCGGGCGCGCGGTTGAGCAGGGCCTGGATCTCATCCCCGGAGAGCGCGCGGTTGTAGATGCGCACCTCGTCCAGGCTGCCGGTCAGGAAGCGGTTGTTGTCCCGCCCGTCGCAGCCCATGTAAACGGGGATGTTCGAGACCAGGCTGCGGACGGTCCCGCTGGCGGACCCGGCGAGGGTGCCGTCGATGTAAATCCGCCCTTCCGTGCCGTCGCGCACGGCCAGCAGGTGGTGCCACTGGTCGTCATGGACGGCGGCGGAGGCGGCGAAGTCGAATTGGGTCGCACCGTTGCCATAGACCCAGAAGGAAGGCTTGCCGTCGGCATTCACCCGCAGCTGGTACTGGCCGTTGTAGCCGTTCGTCGTGCTGTCGGACGGCCCCCGCTGCTGGATCACGATCGCCTGTGCCGAATGCGCCGCCGGGATCTTGACCCAGGCGGAGACGGAGAAGGGCGTGGTGCCGTTGAGGGAAGCGCCCGTGCCGCAGGCCACCTTGTCGTTGCCGTCGAAGACGAGCGCGCCGCCGCGCTTGCCGGTCCCCCAGGCAGCGCCGCCGGTGATCGTGCCGTTCGCGCCGCTGGCGGAGGAATCCGCCGCCACGGTGCCGGAGCCGTCGTTCATCTTCCACCAGCCCGCGAGACCGGCAGGCTCTGTCACCACGTTGAAGTGCCACACCGGGCCTTTCAGGGTCGTGGTGCCGTCGCTCGCGTCCACGCGCCAGAACCACTTGCCCGCGGCGAGGGAGCCGGGGGAAAAGGTGGCGGAGGAAACGGAACCCGCATACTCGGGCGAAGCCGTGGTCGCATCCCGCACGTCGCCGTAGGTGCTGCCCAGATAGACCTGGTAGGAGGTCGAGGAGGGAGCCGGGGACCAGCCGAGATCGAAGCCGATGCCCGCGACCTTCGTGCCGTCCACCGCCGGGGAGGGGGCGGAAGGCGTGCCGCCGTCGTTCGCCAGGGAGGCGATCTCCGCCGAATTCAGCGAGCGGCGGAAGACGCGGAAGTCGTCCATCTCGCCCTTGAAGCGGCGCGCCGAGCTATTCGGGTCGTAGCCGAGGTAGAAGGTATCCCCGAAGCCCTGCGCGGAGAAGGTTCCCGTAGCCGTGGCGGATTGCAGGGTGCCCCCCGCGGGCTTCATGTAGATCGTCGCCTGGGTGGGCGAGACCACCAGCGAGACGAAGGTCCAGGTCGCATCCGGCAGCGTCAGGCCGGAGTTGAAATTGTAGGACGGGTTGCTCCCCGCACCCCAATGGTAGCGCAGCTCGCTCGCGGTGCCGAGGTTCAGCCCGGCGGAGGTCCCGCCGCCGCGGCAGAAGCCGAGGCCGGCCCACTGGGCCTGGGTGCCGTTGCGTTTCACCCAGCCGGAGAGGGTCAGCGCGTTCGTGTTCAGGTCGAGTGGGGCGGCCGACACGTGGTCGTCCGTTCCGTCGAGCGTGAGCGCGCCGCCGATGCGGCCGGTGGCCCAGGCGGCCCCGCCCGCGACCGTGCCGTGGTTCTGCGAGGAGGTGGTTTCGAGCGCCGTGGTGCCGGAGCCGTCGTCCAGCGTCCAGTGCGCCGCCAGTTCGTCGTTGAAGAGCGGCTTCACGGCCACATAGCCGGTGGCCGTTTTGCCGGTGGAATCCTCGATCCGGTAGCTGAAGGTATCCGTGCCGTTCGTCAGGCCCGCGGGGGGCGTATAAACGAGCTGGTCCCTGCCGCTCGGGCCGGTGCCGGAGGAGAGCGTCACCGTGCCGCCGAGCGCCGTGGTGCCGGGGAAGGACAGGATGTCGATGGCATTGCCGTTCGAGTCCGAGTCGTTCGCCAGCACGTCCAGCGTCACGGGCTCGCCCGTGATGAAGGTGGCGCGGTCCATGTTCGCCCGCGGCGGCAGGGCCGTGGAATAGCTGCCCAGATTGTCCAGGATGCCGGTCTTCGTCGCCCGGTGGGCCAGGATCTTCGCGAGCTCGGAGCTGGAGAAGCGGGACAGGGAGTTGTTCGACATGATGGTCGAGCCCTCCGGATTCCCGCCGCCCTCGTAGTGGCCGGAGCCCCAGTTGTGGCCGGCTTCATGCCGCCAGATGATGGAGAAGTCGCCGTTCGAATCGGTGCCGTTCGCCGAATAGCGGCTCGCCGTTCCGATCACCCCCACCCAGGCCAGTCCGCCGCCCGCACCGGGCCGCGCCACCAGGGCGAGGTCGTGCGTGGTTCCCACCGGGACCACGCTGTTCCACTGGTCCCGCACCTCGTTCAGCAGCAGGCCGGTATCGCCGCCCGCCGCGACATAGGGATCGGTCGCGGAGCTGGAGCGCACCAGCACTTTGCCGATCTTGTGGAGGATCGCCGCATCGCGGAGGTACACCACGTTCGAGGCCATCACGGAGAACTCCGCCATTTCCACGCAGTCATCCACGTCGGAGTTGGTGGCGAGGTACTGCTGATAGCTCGCATCCACGCCTACCTCCGCTCCATAGACGGTGGAGCCCGCGCCGCCCGCTCCTACCACGGAAGTCGGCCAGGCCGGAGTCCAGTTCGTGCTGCCGCGGATGCTCGCGGTGCCGCCGGTGCTGCTCCATTCCACGCCGCTTTCGAAGCTGATGCGGCAGAGCAGGGTGCCATCCGCCTTCAGCAAGCCCGCGGCGATGGCCCCGGGGTGGCCCTGCACCGTGCCGATGTAGGTGCGCGCGGGCGGCGCGGTGTGGCTGTTGAAGGCTCCGCTGGAGTCTTGGACCAGAATGCCGTAGTTCGCGCTGCGGATCGGGTGCAGGGCGAAATCCACGGTGACGGTTTCGGTGCCGGTGCTCACGTTCTGGCTGAACGTGGCGGGAGGAGACTGGGCCAGGGCGACCGGGGAGGTCGCCATCAGCGCCAGGGTGGCGGCGGCCAGCGGCATGCGCAGACCTCGCCTTGAAGCGCGGAGCATCGCAGCTCCGGCGGCTTGTGGGCTTTTCATGGGGATTTTTTTGCATGGCCCCCGCGGCCCGGGACGGGCTTTGGGGATTCCTAAGCTGCTAGAAAATATTGCCCGATCCTGTCAAGGAACTCAGTCAATAAAAATACTTTATTTGATTCATAAGTGTAAAAATCGGACATTAAAATCCCCAACAGAATGAAATTTGGACCTGTTTATTGACTGGAAGTGATTCGTTGGTGCCGGGTTCTCAGCCTCCCTACTCATTTGATCGACCCGGTTCGCCCGCTCGCGCAATTTCCCGTGCGTGGACCACGAAGGAAGACACCCCGCCCTCGGGATCGATCATGGTGAAGCGCGCATCGGCATCGCGGCGACCGATCCGCTCGGCATCCTCGCCCACCCGGTGGAAACCATCGAGACGCGGAAGACCGATGTCGTGGAGAGGATCGCGCAGCTGGCGGCGCAGCGGCAGGTCCGCACCCTGGTGCTCGGCCTTCCCGTCAGGATCGATGGCACGGAAGGAACGGCGGCTGAAAAAGTGCGCGCCTTTGCCGCGAAGCTCGCCGCCCGGCTTCCGCAGCTGCCGCTCGTGTTCGTCGATGAAGCCTATACGACCATGGATGCCGCGGCGAAGTTGCGCGAGGCGGGCCGGAAGGCGAAGCAGCAGAAAAAGGTGATCGACCAGGCGGCCGCGGTCGCGATCCTGGAGAACTGGATGGCAGCGGACTGAGCGGCGGGGGAGAGATGTGACGGGATCATCCCAGGAACCGTCGCAATCGTCCCGGTGCCGGTAGGGCGGTTCTTGTCGGCTTTCCCAACAAGGGCTGCCAATCGCGCCCAAAGCGGGCGTTTTGTGCCGATCCCCGAGTGCCCGGGTTGATTCGGGGCGCGGTGGTATCGGGGGTGCTGGATTTGCGGCGGGGCTTCTTCCCGGCCGGCGCGGACACCCGCTGCCGGATTCCCGGGAGCCGCCTGCCCATCCCACGATCCTATGAACCCGACCACCGACTTCCCCGGACCCGCGCGGCGGCCCGCCGC
>CBFGVD010000290.1:0-5044 GCA_965651965.1 uncultured Verrucomicrobiaceae bacterium
ACTTCCGCCATCCGCTCGATCATCAGGACGAGTCCGGCGAGCGCGACCAGCACGGAACCGGTCCGCTTCACCCAAACGAAACGTGAACCCCACCAGGCGAAGCACGCGAAGGCGATGGCCAGCACCGCGATCTGCCCCAGTTCCACGCCTGCATTGAAGCCCAGCAGAGCCCCGGCCAGCTTGTCCGGCCGGTCCTCAGGCAGAATGCCGGCGAGCACTCCGGCGAAGCCGAGGCCGTGGATCAATCCGAAGATACCGACGAGCAGCAGCCGCCCTTTTCCGAGTTCCTTCGCGAAGAGATTCTCAATCCCCACCCAGGCGATGCTGGCGGCGATGAGGATTTCCACCGGTTTCCCTGGCAGGTGCACCCAGCCCAGCGTGGCCGCCGCCAGGGTCAGGGAGTGGGCCAGGGTAAAAACCAGCGTCTGCCCCAGCAGCGGTTTCCACTTCGGCACGAGCAGGAAGAGCCCGAGCACGAAGAGGACGTGATCCGGCCCGGCCGGCAAGATGTGCTCGAATCCGACCCGGATCCAGTCCGCCGGGGATTGCGGCGCGGCCTGCATCTCGTCCCCGCGGCCCTCCGCCACCGTCACGCGCTCCCCGCTGATAACCGGCTTGGTTTCCCCGCCGGTCGCGACGATGAGCACCACCCCGAAGGGCTCCCGCCACTGCACCTCCAGAGTGCTTGCTGCGTCCGGCAGCGCGGCCCGGATTTCCACGTCCAGCATCGGCAGTTCCTCCGGTTCGCCCGCGCGGAGGAAAGTCGGTTCCGCCTGCCGCAGGGCGGGGATGGCAAGGGTCCAGGGCAGCTCCCTGCCGTCCGCAAACAGCGTCAGGCATTGCTTCAGATAAGCGGCGGTCTCATTTTCGATCCGCTGCCAGCCCTCCGGCCCCTCCGCGCGCAGCCAGGCCAGGTCTTTGGCTTCCTCGTCCTCGTCGCCGCGGAATTCCGGCAGCATGTAGGCAGCATCCGCTTGGATCGTAGCCCGCACTTCGCCCGGACCCGGTTCCAGATCCATGGTCATTTCCGCGATCTGGTGGGCATGCAGCAGGCCGGGAAGGAGGAGCAACAGGAGAAGGCGGAGCATCTGCCCCCGTCCATACGCGAAAGAAGCGTCCGGGTCCATCCGCTCCGAGCCGGATGAGAGCGATCACCCCGCCGTGGCAGCCTTCACCCGCTCCAGCACTTCCGCGTAAGCTTCCATCACACCTCCCAGGTCGCGGCGGAAGCGATCCTTATCCATCTTTTCGCCGGTCTTCAGATCCCAGAGGCGGCAGCCGTCCGGGCTGATCTCGTCCGCGAGCACGATGGTCTTCGGGTCGGTGGAGAGGCGGCCGAATTCCAGCTTGAAGTCCACCAGTTTCAGCCCGCATTCGGCGAAGAACTTGCCGAGGATGGCGTTCACTTTCAGCGCCGATTCGCGCAGGAAGGCGAGTTCTTCCGGCGTGGCCAGGTCTAGTTCGCGGATGTAGTCGTCGTTCACCAGCGGGTCGCCCAGTTCATCGCTCTTGATGCAGAATTCGATGATCGGCTTGGTGAATTCCCGCCCTTCCTCGATGCCGGTGCGTTTGCAGAAGCTGCCCGCGGAGAAATTGCGGATGATGACTTCCACCATCAGGATATCCACCTTGCGGACTTCCACGTTGGTCTCGTCGATCTGGCGGACGAAGTGGGTCGGCACGCCTTCTTTCTCCAGGAAACCGTAGATAAGGGTGCTGATGGCATTGTTGAGCCGCCCCTTGTCCTCGAACTGCGCCTTCTTTTCGCCGTTGAAGGCGGTGGCGTCGTTCTTGAACTCCATGCGCAGCACGTCCGGGTCCGCGGTGGCCCAGAGACGTTTTGCCTTTCCCTCGTAGAGCGGTTCCATGCGGGAGAGGTACGGAGGCCCGGGGCGGGGGTCAAGCGGGCGTCTTATTCGCCGCTCGAAAAGTCCGCGCCGGTGACGATGTTCTTGCCCCCCGCATTGCCCTTCGCGGTATTGTTCGCGTAGGCGGAAGCTTGCAGGCCTTGTTCCAGGGCCAGCCCGGGACCGCCGTTTTTTTCCAGCTTGTTGCCTTCGATCACCATGGGGGCCGCGGCGAAGCGCACGGCCATGCCGCCGAGCAGGTTTTCCCGGCACAGGTTCCCGTGGATGCGGCCGGAGACGGCGGAAAACGCCACGATGCCGTATTCGCGGTTCCCGCGCAGGTCGTTGTTCCCCAGCACCACGTTTTCGCCGGTGGTGTGGACCAGGATGCCGTTGCCGCTGTTGTCCCGCGCCAGGCTATCGTGGATGGCCCCGGAGCCGCCGTCCCAGAGATCGTAGCCGTGGCCGAAGTTCCCGGTGGATTCACAACCGGTGAATTCCACCCGGCTGCCCGCGCCGCGCACGGCCACACCGTCCCAGCCGTTGTTTTCGAAGGAACAACGGCTTGCCGCCACCCGCCCGGCCTCCACCACGGCGAAGCCATGGCCCGCGGAGTCCGCGAACCGGCAATCGTTCAGCGTGATCTCCGCCCCGCGCACCAGCACGGCGGAAAAGCGGTCTGCACCGGCATCGAAACCCCGGTGGCGGAAGGTGATGCCGCTGACCCGCGAGCCGGAAGACTGCCGCCCGAAGGTGGCCGCCGTGCTCAGCGTGGCCTCCACCTCCACGAATGTCTTGTCCCTCCCGGCCCCTTCCAGCGCCAGCGGCTTGTCCACGATCACGGGGCCGGTCCAGGTGCCTTCGGCGATGACGATGCGGTCCTTGTCCCGCGCCGCGGCAATGGCCTCCGCCAGGGTGGGGAAGTCTCCCGGAACCTGGAGGGTGCGGGTATAGGACGCCATCTTCTTGTAAAGCGCGGCGATCTCCGTGTCGTCGGGAGCCAGCGCGGTAGCTTCCCGCAGCCACTCCAGGGCATCCCGGTCGAAAGCTCCCTGATCGCGCAGTTTCGCGGCGTTGAAAAGCTCTCTCGCGCGCTGCCGTTCGCGCGCTTCCTTTTCCCGGCCGGCACGGATCTCGTTCAGCAGCAGGTTGCCCTCGGGGTCCGCCGGGAAGGATCTCGCGAGTTCCTTCGCCTTCGCTTCCGCCTCCTCCCAGCGGCGTTTCTGGATGGCGGCGGAGGCACCGGCCACCAGCGCCTCCCGCGCCTGCGTGCTCCGCGCCTGCTCGATCTTTTCCAGCAGCACGGCCACCTCCCTTTGGTTCGGATACTTGTCCAGCACCTTGCGGGCGGCATTGGCGGCATCGTCCAGGCGGCCGGCTTCGTATTCCGCCAGGGCTTGCCCGGACCAGTAGCCCACGAATTGCCGCTGCTCCTCTTCCATGCCCACCTCGATGCTGCGGCGGCCGAGCAGGGCCGCGCGGGAGCCGGGGGATAGCTGCTCGATCTCCCCGTAGGCGAGCGCCGCCTCGTCCCAGCGCCGGGATTCCACCATTTTCCCGCCCAGGCGCTCCAGGAAGGCCAGGCGCTCCGTGGTGCGCAGGCGCTCGTATTCGCGGAATTTCGCGTAGCCGAAGCCCCCGCCCGCCAGCGCCAGCAGGAGCAGGATGAAAATGATCCCCACCAGGCGGCGGTCGGCGGGCTTGTCCGCCGGTTGCTCGTGCTCGAATTCCTGCTCCGCGTGCGCTTCTTCCGGGGTCAGGGGCGGGTCCTCCGCCGGTACGGACGCTTCTTTCTCCGCCTGCCCGCCGCGGGCCGCCCGCATCCATTCCTCCCGCTTGGCGATCTCGGGATCCTCCTTTTCCAAATCCTCCCGGATCGCCGCCAGCGCGCGATCGAAATCGATCAGGCCGTCCTGATAACGCAGGGCGATGGTTTCGTTCGGCGCGGTACGGACCAATTCGGCGATCCGTTCCCGGGCCGCGGCGAATTCCGCCATATGGCCCTGCGGGTCTTCTTCCGGACCCAAGCCGAGTATCCGCCGTGCCTCCTCCAAGGTCATGCCGGGAGGGCTGTAGCAGTCCGCGGACGCGGGGGGAAGGGCGCTTTCCGGAAAAAGCCCGCCCCCGCGCCGGATCGACCGTGGGCGCGCCTGCGATTCAGCCGGTCAGCCGGTGAATCCCTGCGCCAGGGGCATCCGGCGGCCGGTGCCGAAGGCCTTCGTGGTGACCCGCAGCCCCGGGGCCGCCTGGCGGCGCTTCCATTCGTTCAGGTCCACCCGCCGCTGCACCCAGCGCACGGTGTTTTCCTCGTAGCCCCGCGCCACGATCTCATCCGCGGAGCAGTGGCGCTCGATGTAGAGTTCCAGGATGCCGTCCAGGATTTCATAGGGCGGCAGGGTGTCCTGGTCCTTCTGGTCCGGGCGCAGTTCGGCGCTGGGCGGCTTTTCGATGGTATTCCAAGGGATGATCTCCCGCTCGCGGTTGATCCAGCGGCAGAGGTCGAAGACCCGCGTCTTCGGCAGGTCGGAGATCACCGCCAGGCCGCCGCACATGTCGCCGTAGATGGTGCAATAGCCCACGGCCAGCTCGCTCTTGTTCCCGGTGGTCAGCAGCAGGTGGCCGTGTTTGTTCGAGAGGGACATCAGGTAGAGCCCGCGGATGCGCGCCTGCATGTTTTCCTCCGTCACGTCCTCCGGCTTGCCTTGGAAGACGGGGGCCATGGCGGCCTTCACGGAATCGAAGGTTTCCCCGATCGGCACGGTATCGCAGCGGATGCCGAGATTCGCCGCCAGGGCGCGGGAATCCGCCACGCTGCCCTGCGAGGAGTAGCGGCTGGGCATCGTCAGCCCGTGCACGTTCTCAGGCCCCAGGGCCTCCGCTGCCAGGGCGGCGACCAGCGCGGAATCGATCCCGCCGCTCAGGCCCAGGCACACGCTGCGGAAACCGCATTTCCACGCATAATCGCGCAGTCCCAGGACCAGCGCGGCGTGGAGCTGGGCCTCCGGCACCGGCTCGGGCAGCGGGGCCTCGCCCGCGGGCAGCGCGGCCAGGTCCACGGTGGCCGTGGCCTCCGCGAAGCCCGGCATCTGCACGGCGATCCTGCCGTCCGCCGCGGCCACCAGCGAATGGCCGTCGAAAATCAGCTCGTCCTGCGCGCCCGCCGCATTGGCGAAGACCACGGGCACCCCGGTCTCCCG
>CBFGVD010000291.1:0-5028 GCA_965651965.1 uncultured Verrucomicrobiaceae bacterium
GACAAGCGCTGGGAGCGCACCAAGCTCGCCTGGGACGCCATCGTCCACGGCATCGGCGAGCCGATGGACGTGCTGGCCTCCGAGGCGGTGGCGGAGAAATACGCGCAGGACAAGACGGACGAATTCCTGCTTCCCATGGTCTTCGAGACGCCGGGCAAGAAGCTCGTGCGGGACGGGGACGTGGTGATCTTTTTCAATTTCCGCGCGGACCGTGTGCGCCAGCTTTCGGAGGTCTTCCTATCCGTGGGGCCCTTCAAGCCCTTCAAGGCCGGCCGCCGCCCGAAGGTGCGCTACGTGACCCTCACCCAATACGACGCGAAGTACGGCTGCGATGTCATCTTCGGCCCCGACAAGCTCAAGATGGGCCTGGGCGAGACCGTGGCGAAGGCGAAGAAGAACCAGCTCCGCATCGCCGAAACGGAAAAATACCCGCACGTGACCTATTTCTTCAACGGCGGGGTGGAAAAGCCGAACAAGGGCGAGGACCGCGCCATCGTGCCTTCCCCGAAGGACGTGGCCACCTACGACCTGAAGCCGGAGATGAGCGCGCAACAGGTCACCGACACCGTGGTGAGCCGCCTGAAGGACTACGATCTGGTGATCCTGAATTTCGCCAATCCCGACATGGTCGGCCACACCGGCGTGGTGGAGGCCGCGATCAAGGCCTGCGAGACCATCGATGCCGACGTGAAGGCGGTGGTGGAGGAGACCCTGCGCCTGGGCGGCAAGCTGCTCATCACCGCGGACCACGGGAACTGCGAGTACATGATAAATCCCGACGGCACCCCGCACACGGCGCACACCACCAATCTGGTGCACCTCGTTTACGTGGCGGCGGATGCCGCGAAATACGAGGTGAAGGACGGCATCCTGGCCGACGTGGCCCCGACCCTGCTGGAAATGCTGGGCCTGCCGAAGCCGAAGGAAATGACGGGTCACTCGCTGCTGGCGAAGAAATAATCCGGGAGGAAGAACATCCCCTTCCGCTACCTTGCTGCCGGCTTCTTCCCCGTTGGCAGGGAGGGGGGAGCGCCTTTAGGCTCCGGGCATGACCACCCCGCGTGTCCTGTTGCTGCTGCTCATCCTGGCGGTCCCCGTCCTCGGGCAGAAAAAGCCGGAGGCGATGCCGCCGCCCGCGGATGTCGCGAAGAACCTGGAAACGCTCGAGGGCATGGTCCCTGCCGTGGAGACGGCGGAGAAGGAACTGGCGGCCCTGCGCGCCGAACTGGCAAAGGCGAACACGGAGGAGGCTAAGAAGGAAATCACCGGGCGGGTGGATGCCCAGCGCGAGCGCCTGGCGCAGCTGCGGGAGAATTTCCGGATCGTGGCCTCCGGCGTGGAGGAAACGGCCTATCTCAGCGCGGCGGAGGAAGCGGCGAGCTTCGACAACGAGTTCAAGGACCTGCTCAAGCCGCTTTTCAACGGCCTGCGGGATGCCACCGCGAAACCGCGCGAAATGGAGGAGCTGCGCTCCGAACTGAGGACCTGGCGGGAGCGCCTGAAGGTGGCCTCCGCCGCGCTCGCCCGCGTGCAGGCCGCCCTGGCCCCGGCCCGGGACCCCGGGGTGAAGCGGGAACTGGAGAGCGCGCGCAAGCTATGGTCCAGCCGCGTGGACGAAGCCCGCAGCGAGACGGACACCCTGACCCGCCAGATCGAGGAACGGGAGAAGAACACCCCGACCGCCTGGCAGGCGGTTTCCGGCATGATTTCGGAGTTCTGGCGCAGCCGCGGCCTGAACCTGCTGATGGCCTTCGGCCTCGCCGCGGCGGTCTATCTTCTGACGCGGCGGATCTACCGCATGGTGCGGCACGTCAGTCCCATCCACCGGAAAAAGGGCGGGGGGCTCATGGCCCGTTCGGCGGATCTCATCGTGGCGGCTGCCTCGGTGGTGCTGGCCTTTTTCGCAGCGACGCTCGTTTTCTACCTGAAAGGGGATTGGCTGATGCTCGCCCTCGCGATCATTTTCATCCTCGGCCTGCTGTGGGCCTCGAAGCGCGCCCTGCCGCCCTACATCGACCAGATCAAGGTCATCCTGAACCTCGGCTCCGTGCGGCAGGGGGAGCGCTTGATCTACGACGGCATACCCTGGCGTGTGGATGCGCTGAACATGTACTGCGATTTCAGCAATCCGGACCTGACCGGCGGGACCATGCGGCTGCCGGTGAAGGAGCTGCTGGTCCTGCACTCCCGCCCCTCCGACCCGAAGGAACCGTGGTTTCCCACCAGGGAGAACGATTGGGTGCGGCTGAACGACGGCAGCTTCGGCAAGGTGATCCAGCAGACCCCGGAGCAGGTGGTGGTGCTGCGGCTGGGGGGCAGCTTGAAAACATATCCCACCGCGGAATTCGTGGAGCAGTGCCCGGAGAACCTCTCGCGGGGCTTCCGGGTGAGCACAACCTTTGGCATCGGCTACGGCCACAGGGCGGTTGCCACGGCGGACGTGCCGGAAATGTTCCGGGAGGCCGTACACAAGCATCTGGTGGAGGCGCTGGGGCGGGATCTGGTGCGCTCCGTGAAGGTCGAGTTCAAAACCGCCGCGGCCAGTTCCCTGGACTACGCGATCCTCGCGGACTTCTCCGGGGAGGCGGCGCAGAAATACGCGGCGCTGGAGCGCATGATCCAGCAGGCCTGCCTGGAAGCCGCCAACGAGCGGGATCTGGACATCCCCTTCCCGCAAATGGTGGTTCACCGCGCCGGCTGAGGGGCAAATCGGAACGGCGCCCTCCCGAGCGCGATGATGCGGGCGGGGCTTTTCCAAAAGCCCCCGGACACGTCCGCCCCCATCCCCCCGCAAGCCGGAGCGGCGATGGCTTACCGGCCGATCAGCCGCTCGCGGGTCTCCGCATCCACCGGCTTGCAGGAGCGGTAGCCTTCGCCGTGCTCCGGCACGCTGGAAAGGAACCCGGCGCGCTTTTCTTCGTCCGCGAAGTCCAGGCCGATCAGCGCGCGCCCGATCCGTTCTCCGGACTGGCGGTAATTGAAGTAACACAGGTTCGCCCGGCCGCGGACCAGCTTGTCCAGGAAGTCGTGCAGGGCCCCCGGGCGCTCGTAGAAATCCAGCCGCAGGAAGGCCGGGCAGGCCAGCAGGTCGCCGCGCAGCGGGATCGCGCGGAAGGCGATGTCCACGGCACCGGTCAGGTCCTCCCAGGCGAAGCCCCCGGCCTCCAGCCGCGCGGGCAGGGCTTCCAGCGCGGCGGGATCCTCCGCGGTGATGGTGAAGGCCGGCCAGGCCTCGCTCTCATGCAGCTTGCCGTACTGGAAATCCGCGATATTCAGCCCCTGGAAGCAGCCGTCCAGCAGCTCCAGCATGGTGCCGGGCCGCTCCGGGATGCGGACGCGCAGGGTGCGGGAGACATTCTGCGCGGAGCCTTCCGATTGCGCGATCAGGCCGAGCTGGAGGAAATCGACATTCGCGCCGGAGACGATGACGAGCACGCGCTGCCCCTCCAGTTCCGCGCGGTTTTTCATCACCGCCGCCAGTCCGAGCGCGCCGGAGGGCTCGGAGACGCAGCGCAGGCCCTCCCATAGGGTCCGGATGGCGCGGCTGACCTCCGCATTCGTGACCGTTTCCACCCGGTCCAGGGTGTCGCGGCAGATCTCGAAGGGCAGGCTGCCTGCCTTCCTTACCGCGGTGCCGTCGCAGAAAATGTCCACCTGATCCAGGGAGACGGGTTCGCCCGCTGCGAGCGCGGCTTTCATGGAAGCCTGGCCCTCGCCCTCCACGCCGATGATGCGGATCTCCGGCCAGTAGGTTTTCAGCCAGGTGGAGACGCCCGCGGCCATGCCGCCGCCGCCGATCTGGAGATAGGCGGCATCGAAGGGGCCGTGGCCGGAGAGCACCACCTCGTCCGCCAGGGTGCCTTGGCCGGCCATCACCTGCAGGTCGTCGTAGGCGTGCACGTAGGTCGCGCCGGTATCCGCTGCATCCTCCCGCGCGGCGGAGACGGCCTCGTCGTAGCTGTCGCCGGAAAGAATGATTTCCACGTTCGCCCCGCCGTGGTGGAGCACGGCGGCCTGCTTCACCCGCGGGGTGGAGCGCGGCATGTAGATACGGGAGGCGATGCCCAGCACCCGAGCGGCCAGCGCCACGCCCTGCGCGTGATTTCCGGCGGAGGCGGTGACCACCCCGGCGGCACGCTGCGCGGGACTGAGCACGGCCATGCGGTTGCAGGCGCCGCGCCACTTGTAGGCTTTGATGGGGGAGAGATCCTCCCGCTTCACCCAGATCTCCGGTCCCGGGCCGGGCAGCGCCAGATGCTCCAGCGGCGTGGGCTCGCCGAATCGGTACACGCGTTCCCGGGCAAAGAGAATCTCCTGACGCAAGCGTCGGTCCGGCGGCAATCCATCGCGTTCCACGCGCGGGATTCTGGACATCGGCGCGCGGGGCGCACGGCGGGGCTTGGCGCGGCAGGCGGCACGCAGCGCCTCCACCTTGGCGAAGTCCTACACCCCTGGCCGCAGCTCCGCCCCGGAGGCGATGTCCAGCGCCGCGGGACGCACGGCCGCGATGGCCGCCGCCGCGTTCTCCGGCGTGATGCCCCCGGCCAGAACCAGGGGCAGATCGGGATTCGACTCCGCGAAGCTCCTTGCCAAGGCCCAGTCGATCGTTTGCCCGGTGCCGCAATATATCCCGGTAGCATGGGCATCCAGCAGGTGGCCCGCGGCCCGGAAATCCCGCACCGAAGCCAGATCCGCCACGCCGCGCACCCCGATGGCCTTCACGAAAGGGATGCCTTCCTCGGCGAGGAAGCGGGCTTCCTCCGGAGTTTCGTCCCCGTGGAGCTGGACGAGATCGATCAGGCCTTCCCGGACGAGACGCAGCGGCAGCTCCGGGCCGGCATTCACGAAGACGCCGACGCGGAGAATCCGCCCGGCCAGATCGCGGAGGAAATCCGCCCGCGCGGGGTCCAGGTAGCGCTTGGATTGCGGCCAGAAATTCGCGCCGAGTGCGTCCACCCCTAGTGCGGCCAGACGCTCCGCATCCGCGGCGAGTGTAACGCCGCAGATCTTGAGGGATGCGGGGGCGGG
>CBFGVD010000292.1:0-5011 GCA_965651965.1 uncultured Verrucomicrobiaceae bacterium
ATCGAGCGACGCGATCCCCGGCATGTTTCCAAGCGCCCAATCCGTCAGGAGGATGCGGCCCTTGCCGTCGAAGAAGACATTTCCCGGCTTCAGGTTGCCGTGCGCCACGCGGCGGTCGTGCAGTTCCGCCAGGGCGGTCAGGATTTCCAGCACCACCGGCCAGGATTGCTCCCCGGGAAAGCGGTCGAGACGGTGCTGGAGGGAGCGGGGCGTCCAGACGCCGCCGGACTCGTCCGCATGCAGCGCGGAGACGCGGAGGATCTGCTTGCCGCGGTAGTCCGCGGAGTATTCCTCCACCGCCGCGGCCGGCCGGGGAACTTCTTCCAGCCGCGCCGCCGCCTCTTCCAGCAAGGCGCGGTTGACCGCGGCGGGATCGAACACCTTCACCGCCACGGCACGCCCCGCGGCGTCCCGGGCGCGGTAAACTTTCCCGCAGGCACCGGTACCGATGAGGCTGAAAACCTCCAGTTCACGGACATCGGGGGGCTGCATGTGGGGCAGGATGCAGCATGCCCCCGGCTTCGCCAATCCCCCATTTTTATTCCGATTTCGTTTCGCCGCCGTGAAATAAAGCTCACGGGTTCCGGCGTAGTGCACGCTTGATAGCCTCTTTCCGACCATGAAACCGATCTGCCCCGGAAATCCGCTCGACCGCTACGCCTCCCGCCGCGAGTTCCTCCATGTCGGCCTGCTGGGCGGTCTGGGGCTGACGCTGCCGCAATTCCTGACGCAGAAGGCGCGGGCCGCGCAGAAATTCTACGAGACGCGGGAGGGAGTGGCGCAGGGGATCATCCATATCTTCCTGCCCGGCGGGATCGCCCACCAGGAGTCCTTCGACCCGAAGCCCTATGCCCCCGCGGAGTACCGCGGGCCCTTCGGCGCGATCGACACCAAGCTGCCGGGGGTGCAATTCGGCGAGAAACTCAAGGACCTGGCCGCCATCGCGGACAAGCTGACGATCATCCGCTCGATGTCCCACGGGGAGGCCGCCCACGAACGCGGCACGCACAACATGTTCACCGGCTACCGGCCCTCCCCCGCGCTGGAGTATCCCTCCTACGGCTCCGTGATCTCCCACGAGATGGGACCGAAGAACAACCTGCCCCCTTACGTGTGCGTGCCCTCCGTGCCGAACGAGTTCGCGGGCTCGGGCTACCTGTCCTCCGCCTACGGTCCTTTCGCGCTCGGATCCGATCCGGCGAACGGCAACTTCCAGGTGCGCGACCTGAACCTGCCGAAAGGCTGCGACGAATTCCGCTTCTCCCGCCGCCGCTCCCTGCTTGAGACGGTGGACTCGCATTTCCGCTCGATGGAGAAGTCCGACGCCATCGACGCGATGGACGCCTTCTACCAGCACGCCTATAAGCTGATTTCCTCCGAAAAGGCGCGGGAGGCCTTCAACCTGAAAGCCGAGCCGGACGCCCTGAAGGATGAATACGGCCGCAATCCCGCCGGCCAGCGGATGCTGCTCGCCCGCCGCCTGATCGAGGCGGGCACGCGCTTCGTCTCCCTGACCGTCGGAGGCTGGGACCACCACGACAACATCAAGGGCGCGATCGAGCGCGAGCTGCCGCCGGTGGACAAGGCCATCGCCACGCTGATCCGGGACCTGGAGCGGCGCGGGATGCTGGAATCCACCCTGGTGATGGTGACCACGGAATTCGGCCGCACGCCGAAAATCAACCCGACCGGCGGCCGCGACCACTGGCCGAGCGTCTTCTCCGTGATGCTGGCGGGCGGCGGCTTCAAGCAGGGCTATGTCCACGGGTCCTCCGACGCTCTGGGCGGCGGCGTGGACACCGACGGCGTGACGGTGGAAGACCTCTCCACCACAATTTACAACCAGATCGGCATCACCAGCGACAAGGAGCTGATGGCTCCCGGCGGGCGGCCGATCGAGATCGTGGACGGCGGCCACGTGCTGGACACGCTGCTGGCGAAAAAGGCGTGAGGCGGAAATGCCGACTGCCGAATTTCCGAATGACGCATGAAGAGTCCGGGGCTTGCAGCTTTGATCATGACCGGCGGAACCGCTTTCGCGGGTTTCACTCCGGTGCTCAATCTCATCGAGCCGCGCGGCGGGCAGCGCGGCACGGAGCTTGAGATGCACTTCTACGGGGAGCGGCTGGACGACCTGCACGAACTCCTGGCCTACCAGCCGGGGATCGAGGTCCGCTCCATCGCGGTGGAGAACGACAAGCACGCCTCCGCGAAGATCTTCATCAAGCCGGATGCGCCGCTGGGCGAGCACGGCCTGCGGGTGCGCACGGGCGGCGGGATCAGTTACCTGCGCTCCTTCTTCGTCGGGCAGTTCCCCGTGGTGGCGGAGGCGGATCCCAACGACACGCCGGACCAGGCGCAGCGCGTGGAGCTGAACACCACCGTGCAGGGCCAGGCGAAGCAGGAGGATGCCGACTACTACGTGTGCAGTTTGAAAAAGGGCCAGCGCTTCAGCGCGGAGGTGGAGGCGATGCGCCTGGGCCGGACGATGTTCGACGCCTACGTCGCCATCGTCGATCCGAAGGGCTTCGAGATCGCCTCCTGCGACGATGCCCCGCTGCTGCGGAACGACGCCTTTGTCTCCGTGACCATCCCGGAAGACGGGGACTACAAGGTGCTGGTGCGTGAAGCGGCCTACGAGGGCAACGACAACTGCCAGTACCGCGTCCACATCGGTACCTTCCCGCGGCCGAAGGCGGTCTTCCCCGCCGGAGCCAAGCCGGGCGAAACCGTCGAGTTCAAGTTCATCGGCGATCCCGCGGGCGATTTCACGGAAACCGTGACCATCCCCGCGGATGCGGAGGGGAAATACCCGCTCTTTCCCGCACGGGAGGGCCTGCATGCGCCTTCCCCGCACTGGATCAAGGTGTCCCCGCTGGCCGCGGCCGCGGAGGCCGAACCGAATGCGGGAATCAAGAACGCCACCGCGCTGCCCGTGCCGCCCTGCGCCGGGCACGGGGTCATCGGCGAGGCGAACGATGCGGATTTCTTCTCCTTCAAGGCGGCGAAGGGCGAGAACCTGACGCTGAAGGTGATCGCCCGCGACCTGCGCTCGCCCCTGGATGCGGTACTTTCCATCCGCGACCCGAAGGGCAAGAACCTGGCGAACAACGACGACCAAGGCGGCCCGGACCCGGTGCTGCAATGGACCGCCCCGGAGGAGGGCACTTACTTCGCCGTGGTCCGCGACCAGCTCCGGCGCGGCGGCCCGGATTTCACCTACCGTGTGGAAGTCCTGCGACGCGACGCGGCCATCGCGGCATCGCTACCCGTGGTGGAACGCGACAACTCCCAGAAATGGAAGATGCTCGTCGTCCCCCGCGGCAACCGCTACGCCGCGATGGTCAACGTCGCGCGGGAAAACATCGGCTGCGACATGAGCCTGGAGGCGGAGAGCCTGCCGGCGGGAATCGCGATGACGGCCCCGGTGGTCCACCGCTCCGTGAACGCGGTGCCGGTGGTCTTCGAGGCCGCGGCGGATGCGCCCGTGGCGGGCGGCCTGCACCGTTTCAAGGTGAAGTCCGCCGGAGATGCCCCGCCGCTGGAGGGCCGCCTGCGCGACACCATCCACCACGTGGAGATCAACAACCAGGGGCCCTATCACTCCGCGGAAAGCGACCGGATCCCGGTGGCGGTGATCGGGGAAGCCCCCTACCGGCTGGAAGTGGAAACGCCCGCCGTGCCGATCGTGAAGAACGGCACGATGCAACTGAAGGTCACCGCGCAGCGGAAGGAAGGCTACGGGGAAGCCATCAACCTGCGCTTCATGTGGAACCCGCCCGGCATCGGCTCCCCGGCCACCGTGACCATGCCCGGCGACAAGAGCGAGGCGCTCTACGAGATCAACGCGAACGGCGACGCCGCGCCCGGCGAATGGCAGGTCTGCGTGCTGGGCGAGGCGAATACGCCGCAGGGCCCCGTGCTCGTTTCCACCGCCCTGGTCACGCTGAAAATCGCCGAGCCCTACCTGGCCATGAGCATGGACATGGCCGCGACGGAGCAGGGCAAGGCCACGACGATGATCTGCAAGCTGGAGCACCATGGCAAATTCGAGGGCAATGCCACCGCGGAGCTCTTCGGCCTGCCGCACGGGGCGAAGACCGTGCCGGTGGAATTCCCCCACGGCCAGGCGGAGATCCACTTCCCCGTGGAAATCGCGGGCGATGCCGCGGTGGGCAAGCACACGGCCCTCTTCTGCCGGGTAACGGTCCCGGAGAACGGCCGGACCATCCTGCACCAGGTCGGCCAGGGCGGCACCCTGCGGATCGACAAGCCCGCGGATAACGCCCCGCCGCCGCAGCCGGTGGCCAAAGCGGACACCCCGCCCGCACCGCCCGCGGAGAAGCCGCTCTCGCGGCTGGAGCAGTTGCGGCAAAACAAGAAGTGACCCGAAGGACGGTCCGGCGTTGTTGTTAGAACGGCCCGCGCCGTGCAATTTGCCCTATGCCGCGGACTGATCCGGGTTTGACGGCATACCCGTCCGCCCGCTCATCATCGGGCGTGCTTTACCTGACTTACCGGCCCGCGAACGGCTTCAAGCGAGTCATGGCATTCGTGATCGACGTGCTGCCGCTCTTTCTGGCGATGTATCTCGTGTCCGTGCTGGGTTTCGGGCGGAATCCGCTGGCGGAATTGCTGGCGGAGAACAACACGGCCGGACATCCGGAGCGCACCCTTCTTCTCATCACCGCCGCCACACTTGCCATCTGGATCCCCTACTGCGCCGTGGCGGAGCTTTCCTCCTGGCGAGGGAGTTTCGGGAAAAAGATCATGGGCATCCGCGTGTGCTGCTGCGTGGACCGGGACAAGCGCCACCTGAGCCTGAAGCAGGTGCTCACCCGGAATGCCGCGAAGTTCCTTTCCGCCGCGGTATTTTCCCTCGGCTTCCTCTGGGCCTTTTTCACGAACGGGAACCGCGCCTGGCACGATTCCCTCTCGAAGACCGCGGTGGCGGAAAGGTAGCAACTATATTGAAACGGAGATGGGTTGAAGGGTTGGTTTGAGTGACGTG
>CBFGVD010000293.1:0-5008 GCA_965651965.1 uncultured Verrucomicrobiaceae bacterium
GCGAAGGAAGGCGAAGGCTGTATCTACGTGACCCCCTCCGGCCGGCTCGGGGTCGTCATCAACGGCGGCAGCGCGGCGGAGGCGCTGGGGGTAAAGGCGGGAGAGCCGGTCATTTTGTCACCGGCCGAGTGACGAATCCTTTCATCTCCGGGTTTTCCCTTTGAATGGATGGCACATCTTTCCCGTCCGTCCCTCGAAGCCATGAAAACCGTTCCCGTCTCGCTCCTCGCCGCGGTGCTTGCGACCGCTCTCTCCCCCGCCCAGGAAATCGTCCGCCCGCCGCGGCCGCGCGTGGATCCACCGCAGCAGCCCGGCCAGCCTCAGGCCGAATCCCTCGCACTCCGCTCGAACGTGAAGCTCAGCCTGGAGGGCAACCTCTTCGGAATGGTGCCCACCGATTTCTCGATCACCTCGGGTGGTCCCAATTTCTCCACCGATCTGCCGGTGAAGATGGATGCCGACACGCCGATCATCGGGACTTGCTCCGGGACCTTGATCCCCGGTGCGGCCTGGACCGTGCAAATCGCTCTTTCCGCCCGCATTCCGATGCAGCTCGGCAATCCGGGAAACATCCAGTTCCGCGATTTCAATTTCAATACCACGGTGCGGATTGCGCCCGGCAAGAAGGTCGTACTGTGGGAAAAGGGAGACCAGAAACTCGTCCTGGGCCTGGAAGAAGTGCCCGAATGAAACGAATGCTTCGCGCGTCTCTCACGACAATTTCATAAACCTGAAATTGAAAAAATTCCCGGCGTGGTATGACATGCCTTCCTGCATCGACTTCGTATCGGTGCCTGGAACCATATCACGACCATGCGCCCTATTGCCGTCTTGCTGGCGGGCCTCTGCATCACCGGTGCCACCGCCGCGCCCCGTCTCCACGTCTCGACCGCGTCCCTGACGCCGGAGAGCACGATCGAACTCGTACTGGATCGCGCCGCCGCGGGCGCGGACCGGATCGGAAAAGAAACCGCGAACGACTGGCTGGAGATCCAGCCCGCCTGGGCCGGCACGCTCTATTGGAAGGAGGCGAACGTGGCGGAATTCCGCCCCCGGACGGCACCGGCACTGGGGAAGGAATACGTCTTCCGGGTGAAGGCGGGGCGCCAGCATCTGGACGGCAGCGCCGTGCCCGCCGGGGTGGTGGCAAGGACGGCCGCCCAGCCCTTCCAGGTGGATGCCGCTTCCTTGCTGGAGCGCTGGGATGAAAACTGGTCGCCCCGCACCGCGGCCTTTTTCCTCCGCTTCAATGGCGATGTCTCGCCGGAAAAAGCCTCCGCTTTCCTCTTCTTCGAGGCGGACGGCGGCAAGCGGGTGGCGGCCAGGACGGAGCGCGCCACCTTCGGCCGCATCCGGCAGTCCGGATACCAGGGTCCCTCGTGGAGCGAGCGTTTCGCCCGGCGCTTGAATCCCGCTCTGCCGGTGCCGGAATCGACACCGGAGTCCGAAATGCCGAACGGGCTGGTCGTCACCCCTCTCCAGCCCTTGCCGGAGGGCGTGAACTGGCGGCTGGCGATGCTCAGCGGCCTGCCCGATGCCACCGGTACGGCGAAATTCACCGCGGATGCCACACGCTACATCGGCAATATCGAGCCGCTCAAGCTGGAGTCCCTCGTCGCGCGCACCGTGGCGGACGCGCCGCGCCGGATCGTGGCGGATTTCAATGTCCGCCTGCCCGTGGATCTGGATGCCGCGCTCGTGACGGTGGAACCGCTGCCGCAGGATTTCCGGATCGAGGTCCGCAACGACGAACTGCACCTGCTCGGGGACTTTTCCAAGGAGGACACCTGGACCGTATCGCTCTCCGCGGACCTGGCATCGCAGGACGGCAGGCCGCTCAAGCAGGCCCACTCGAAGAAACTCGTCTTCAAGCCCCTGCGCCCCGAACTCGCGCTGCCGAGCGAGGATGAAAGCCAGCTCGCCTCCGGCAACCGGAAGTACCGCGTGCAGACCGTGAATCTGGAAAAGATCCGCGTGCGCGTGAAGCGCCTGGAGGGCGAACAGCTCATCCGCGCGCGCCAGGGTTACCGCCATTACACGGGCGTCGGGCCGGATGGCCAGGCCCTCTCCCCCGCGCACCTGATCCCCTATGAAATGATGGGCGGGGAAACGATCGCCGATCTGGAGATTCCCTTCGGCAACGCGCTGGATACCACCCAGCCGGTGCTGCTCGATTGGGACAAGCTGCTGGCCCGCGATCCGCAGCCCTGGCAGCTCGGATTCCCGAAACAGGAAAAGGGGGACCCGCTGGAAGCCCGGCCGCCGGCCGCCTTCTTCATCGAGATCGCGGGCACGCCGAAAGCGGGCATCCCGCCGGAAAAGCCGGACGAGGGCGGGCGGGTGAAGTCCCCCGTGGCCCAGGCCCTGGTCCAGCTCACGGACATCGGTCTGGCATGGAAGACGGTCCGGGATGAGGCCCGCGTCTTCGCTTTCTCCTGCCTGACCGGCAAGGCCCTGCCGGGCGTGACCCTCGCCACCTTCGGCGAGGATGCCAAGCCGCTGCAAACCGCGGAGACCGGCGCGGACGGCATGGCGGTGCTGCCGCGCGAGGCCGCGGCCCGGCACCTGGCGGCAAGCCTCGGCGCGGACCGCTATTCCATCGCCTACGATACCGCCCTGCCCACCGTCGGCCTCTGGCGCTTCCCCGTGCGCTATTCCTGGGAAGAGACGCCCGCGGATTTCCGGAAGGTCTTCCTCTTCACCGACCGCTCCCTCTACCGCCCCGGCGAGACGGTGCACGTGAAGGGAATCGTCCGCCGCCAGCAGGGGAATGCGATCGTTTCCGATGCCGCGGGGAAGACCCGCCTGGTGGTGACGAATCCGGAAGGCAGGGAGATCCTGAGCCGGGAGATCGGCCTTTCTTCCACCGGCAGCTTCGATCACTCCTTCACCCTGCCGCCGGAGAAGACGGGCTACCACCGCATCGCCTTCGAATATCCGGACGAGCTGGCAAAGCTGGAGGGACTTCAGGATTGGTCGGAACGGAACCGCATCCGCGCGAACGCGAGCTTCGAGCTGCCCCTGCAGGTGGATGAATTCCGCCGCAACGCCTTCGAACTCTCCCACGAACTGGAGGCCCCCGCTCCGGGTGCGACGGAAGTGGCCTTGTCCCTGAAAGCCGCCTACTACCAAGGCCAGCCGCTGGCGAAGGGAGAGGTGCAGCATTTCACGCATGTGGCCGACACGAATTTCTATCCGGAGAAATTCCGCGACTACCTCTTCGGCGACCACCGCCTGCCGGATTACGGCTACTGGTACCACTACTTCGGCTACCGCTGGGATGAGGAAGGCGCCTCCCGCAAATCCAACAGCGAGGCGGGCAAGGCGACCCTGGCCGAGGACGGCACGGCAACGATCGCCGCGAAACTTCCGGAGCAGGAATTCCCCATGGCCCGCGAGCTGAGCATTTCCACCGAGGTGAGCGACGCGAACCGCCAGACCCTGACCGAAACGAGCGAAACGACGGTGCACCCTTCCTCCGTTTATGTCGGCGTTTCCCGGCTCGACCGCCTGGCACGGGCGGGCGAGAGCATCCCGCTGCAAATCGTGGCCGTAACCCCGGAAGGGGAGAAATACGCCGGCGACCTGAACGTGGAGGCGAAGCTCTCCCGCGAGATCAACGAACAGGTCCGCCTTTCCGACGGCAAGGGCGGCACCGCCGTGCGCAACGAGGCCCGGCGGGAGGACCTCTCCACGACCACGCTCTCGCTCGCCGGGGGCAAGGGCACGGAATTCCTCTTCGCGCCGCGGGAGGCGGGCCTGCACCAGCTCGAACTGCGCGGCACCGATCCCGAAGGGCGGGCCTTCGCCACCGCCATCTCCATCCACGTCTACGGCGGCGATGAATACCCCTGGGCCTACGAGGACGGCATGCGGATCAAGCTGGTGCCGGAAAAGAAGATGTACCAACCCGGCGAGAACGCCCGCGTGCTGGTGCTGTCCCCCATCGAGGGCACGGCACTGGTCACGGTAGAGCGGGAAAAAGTGCTCCGCTCCTTCATGGTGGATTTGAAGGCGGACAAGCCGGTCATCGACATCCCCGTCGGCGACGCGGAAGCGCCGAACGCCTTCGTCTCCGTGCTGGTGATCAAGGGCGCGCAGGACAGCGCGCGCATGTTCAAGGAACCGCAGCTCCGCCTCGGCTATTGCGAACTGATGGTGGAGAACCGCCGCGACCGCCTGGCCGTGAAACTGGACCTGCCGGAGGAAAGCGTGCTCCCCGGCACGGAGGTCTCCATCTCCGGCACGGTCACGCTGGCCGACGGCTCCTCCGCCGCCAATGCCGAGGTCACGCTTTATGCGGAAGACGAAGGCACCCTGGCTGTCTCCGGATACGAAACCCCGGACCCCATGGCCTGGTTCTACGATCCCCGCGAGCTGCGCGTGAATTGCGGCACCACGCTGGACCGCTTCATCGCGGAATCCCCGGACGAGCAGAGCTTCTTCAACAAGGGCTTCTTCATCGGCGGCGGGGACGGCGAGTTCGGCGCGATGGCGGACATTCCGCGGCGGGACTTCAATCCCTGCGCCGGATGGCAGCCCGCGCTGGCTACGGATGCGGCGGGGAAATTCAGCGCGGTTTTCAAACTGCCCGACACGCTCACGCGCTACCGCATCATCGCCATCGTCCATCACGGCGAAAGCCGCTTCGGCCGGGCGCAGGGCGACCTGACGGTGAACAAGCCGCTGATGATCGAACCGCAGGCCCCGCGCTTCGCGAACGAGGGCGACAAGCTCGATATCCGGGCGCTGGTGCAAAACGCCTCCGATTACACCGGGACCTGGAAGATCAGCTTCACCCCGAATCCCCCGGCGTCCGAGCCGATCGCCACCCTGGCCGGAGGCCCGGGCGAGCAAACGCTGACCCTCGCCCCGGGCGGCTCCGCCACGGCGGTCTTCCCGGTGAACTTCACCGGCACCGGCGAGGCCGTCTTCACCTGGAAGGCGGAGCCGGTCTCCCTGGAGGGCGTGGCCATGACCCCGGTGCTCGCCGCGAAGCACCGCGACC
>CBFGVD010000294.1:0-5001 GCA_965651965.1 uncultured Verrucomicrobiaceae bacterium
CGGTGGGTCCTCACCGCATATGGCATGCGGGGAAAAGGGGCCAGATTCTCGTCCCGCAGGCCCTTCGCCGCGCCCATGGCCGCACGGTGGGGATAGAGCGGCAGGAAATTCGCGGGGAGCTTCATGCGCTCCAGGGGGTAGCGGTCCAGGAACTCCTGCGGGGACTGCCGGGGATCGTGGGGAGCATTGAAGGCGAGATACATGAACCAGGGGCGGGTATCCCCGCTTCCGAGAAAGGCTTGGAAATCGTCCGCCACCACCTCGCTCCAGTGCCTGCCGCCTTTCCAGAAGCCGCCGCGGGAGCGATCGCTGGCGTTCCAAGGGTCCGGTTGTCCGTCCACCGGGCGGAAGTAGGCTTCCTTGCCGTCCGGAGGCATGCCGCCCTGCCGGAAGTGGCGGATTTCTCCGAAGACCTTCCGGTGGTCGGCCTCGATATGCCACTTGCCGGAGAAACAGGTGCGGTAGCCCTGTGCGGCCATGAGCTGCGGCCACAGCAGCCCTTTTGCCACGAAATCTTCGTTCAAGCGCGGCTCCGCGGCCCGGGCCTTCCAGAGGGGCCGCCCGGTCATCAGCATCGTCCGGCTCGCCACGCAGATGGCCCCGTGCCAGCCGCCCGGATTATAGGCATGGGTGAAGGTGGTGCCGCGGGCCGCGAGGCGGTCGAGGTTCGGCGTATCGATGTCCTCCGGGCCTAGCGCACGCACGCTCTTCCAGGTCATGTCGTCCGCGAAAAGGAAAAGCACGTTCGGCTTTTCCCCCGCAGGAAGGAGAGCCGGAAGCAGCGCGGCGAAAATTGCGAGCAGGCGAACCATGCCACCGGTATGCAAAAGCGCGGGAGAATCTGTCACACTAATTCAGCAAACGGCGGGAAAGCCGTGGTCCTTGTGCCCTCCGGTGTCGAACAGGCGGCAGCGGTCGAGGTCCCGTTGGCGTTTCCAAGCCTTGGCATGACAGGATTTATCATTAAAATCGCTGTCCGCGGTGTTTTGAAACGCGGTTGACTTTTGGGCGGACTGGACGCAGTCCGTAACGCCTCCATCATGCCCATTGCCAAAAATCCTTTCCGCTTGGACGGTCGCGTCGCTTGGGTCACCGGGTCGAGCCGCGGCTTGGGCCGGATCATCGCCGAGACGCTGGCCGCCGCCGGGGCCCGCACCGTGGTGAATTGCCGCGCCAGCCGGGAGGCAGGGGAAGCGGTGGTCGCCGGTATCCGCGTCTCCGGCGGCGAAGCGATGCTGGTGGCAGGGGACGTGATGGACGAGGGCGAGGTGGACCGGATGGCCGGGGAAATCGAGGTCCATTTCGGCCCGGTGGACATCGTCGTGGCTAATGCCACCCCCCACCAGCCCATGAAGAAGCTGGAGGATTACACCTGGGAGGAACACCAATCGATGGTGGATGCCTTCATCAAGAGCCCGTTCCTCCTGGCGAAGCGCCTCCTGCCGGGCATGAAGGAACGGCAGAGCGGACGCATCATCAATATCACCAGCGAGGTGTACCACTCCGGCATGCCCCAATTCAGCGCCTACGTGGCGGCAAAGGGCGGCCAGATCGGCTGGAGCCGCTCCATGGCGAATGAATTGGCACCCCACGGCATCACCGTGAATACCGTGGCTCCCGGCTGGATTCCGGTGGAGCGGCACGACGACGTGCCCGAGATCGACAAGGCGAACTACCTGGCCACGGTGCCCATGGCCCGCTGGGGAAAGCCCAGCGATATCGCCCACGCGGTGACCTTTTTCGCGGCGGACGAATCCGCTTTCGTGACCGGTCAGACCTTGATCGTCAACGGCGGGCGGACGCTGTGGTAACGCGGCGAAAATCCGCCGTCGGGATCTCTCTAACAAATCCGGATTTTCCCTTGCCAAAACCGGCGCATCCCCCTAGTTCTCCGTCCCCGCCGAAACAAAGGGTAGGTTCCGGAGCGGCCAAACGGGGCAGACTGTAAATCTGCTGTCTTACGACTTCGCTGGTTCGAATCCAGCCCTGCCCACCATCTTCTCCTGCGGGAAGGCGAGAAGAAAAACGAGCATCCTGATGAGGGATGCTCTTTTCGTTCGGATCATTCCGGGTGCTGCCATCCCGGTTCGGACATCGACAAGCGTTTGGCCGGACCGGAGACTCGCGAAGCTCCCCCAGAGATGAAGGCTATCCATAGAGAATTGATCGAGGCGATTGTTTACCTCGTTCCGGCGGCCTGAAAAGCCGCTCCCGATGGGAATTTTACCGCAGCGGCGGCGGCACGGAGACCGTGCCGGAGCCTTGCTTGCTGGCATCCAGGATCTTCGCGAGGCCGGCCACGGCGCTGCCGATGTCGCTCATGTTCTGCGGGAGGATGAGAGTATTGGTCTCCTTCGCCAGGTTGCCGAACTGGATGATGTATTGCTCCGCGATCCGCAGGTTCACGGCGTCCTTGCCGCCGGGCTGCTGAGTGGCCTGCGCGATCCTGATGATGCCTTCCGCGGTGGCGTTCGCCAGCAACTCGATCTCGCGGGCCTTGCCCTCGGCCTCGTTGATCTGGCTCAGCTTCTTCGCCTCGGATTGCTTGATGACTTCCTGCTTCTGGCCCTCGGCGACGTTGATCTGCGCCTCGCGCTGGCCTTCGGAAAGGGCGATCTGGGCGCGGCGTTCGCGCTCGGCGCGCATCTGCTTCTCCAGCGCGTCCTGGACGGATTGCGGGGGCTTGATGTTCGCGATCTCGTAGCGGGTGATTTTCAGGCCCCAGGGCTCGGAGGCCTTGTCCAGCGCGTGGATCACGGAGGCATTGATGCTGTCCCGCTCCTCGAAGGTGCGGTCCAGCTCCAGTTTCCCGATTTCGGAGCGCAGCGTGGTCTACGCGAGCTGGGAGGCGGCGTAGTAGTAGTTATCGATCCCGTAGGAGGCCAGCTTCGCGTCCAGCACCTGCATGTAGAGCAGGCCGTCGATCTCGATCGCGATGTTGTCCTTCGTGATGCAGAATTGCGGCGGCACGTCCATGGCCACTTCCTTCAGGGAGTGCTTGTAGGCCACGCGGTCGATGAAAGGGATGAGGATGTGGAAGCCCGCTTCCAGGGTCTTGTGATATTTGCCCAGGCGCTCGACGATGTGGGCTTGCCGCTGGGGCACGATCCGCGCCGTCTTGATCAGCGCGACCACGATCAGGATGACGATGCCGATGATCAGCGCGGCACCGAAGTTGCCGCCGTTCTGGGCGAGGATGGGGTGGGGAAACAGGGAGTTCATGGCTTTTTCGCGGATCTCAGTGACGGGGGCGGACGTGGAAAGTGAGGCCTTCGCGGCGTTCGATGATGACGGTGCTGCCGGCGGGGATGGCGGCCTTGCTGCGCGCCTTCCAGTTCGCGCCCTTGATCTCCACCTGGCCGTCGCCGCCGTCGCCGGGCAGGGAAATGGTCACCCGCGCTTCGCGGCCGGTGAAGTCGTCGTCGCTATCGCTGCCGCGGGTGGTTTGTCCCACGAACCATTTTTTCACGTAGCGGCGCAGGCTGAAGAGCAGCAGCACGGAGCTGACGGCAAAGACGGCCGCCTGGGAGCCGATATTGGGCGTCCACCCCGCCCAGGTGGTGATGGCGGTGAGGATCGCCCCCACGCCGAAAAACACGATGATCACTCCCGGAATGAAAAATTCCACCAGGAGGAGCAGGACTCCGGCGAGGAGCCATAGGGTCTGGGCATCGAGCGGCATGGTCCGGAGGCGGGTTTCGGCACCGTTTCTAACACGATCCGCCGGGCGGGCGAATTACAAAGTAGGCGGAAAGCTCCACCGGCGCGCGGCGGGCAAGTGTCGCCTTGGCGGGTGGCATGTTTTCCCCCACCGTCCCGCCCGTGACCACCTGGCAAGCCGCCTGTTCCATCGTCGAGACCTGCCTCCTGCGGGGCGTGCGTGAATTCGTCGTCTGCGCCGGGGCGCGGAATGCGGCGCTGGTGGAGGTGCTGGCGCGGGCGGAGGCGGCGGGCCTGGCGCGGGTCTGGCGGCACTTCGAGGAGCGCAGCGCGGGCTTCTTCGCGCTCGGCCGCACGATGGCCACGGGCGAGGCCTGCGCGGTGGTGACCACCAGCGGCACCGCGGTGGCGGAGCTCCTGCCCGCGGTGATCGAGGCCTTTTACCAGGGGCGGCCGCTGCTGGCGCTCACGGCGGACCGGCCGGAGCGCTTCCGCGGCACGGGCGCCCCGCAGGCGATTTCCCAGCCGGGGATCTTCGGCGAGCACGCCGGGAGCGGCGACCTCGCGGATTGGCTCCAGCGCTCGCCCTGGCATTGGAATGTGGAGCTGGAGGAAGATTTCCAGCCCGGCGAATGGTCGCCGCCCGCGGGTGCGGACCGGCCCCGCCTGCCGCTCCCGAATTTCTCCGTGGCGGAACTCTCCCGCTGGTTGAGGGAAGATCTCTACCGCGGGCTGGTGGTGATGATCGGCGACCTGGAGCCGGAGGATCAGGAGCCCGTGTTCCATTTTTGCCTCGATCTCGGCGCGCCCGTGGCGGCGGAGGCTACCAGCGGCCTGCGCGAGGCCTTGGGGGAACTGGCCCTGCCGGATCCCGACCGCATGCTGCGCCAGCACCCGCCGGGCAAGGTCTTGCGCCTCGGGGGAGTGCCCAGCGGGCGTTTCTGGCGGGATCTGGAGGAAATGCCGGAGGTGGAGATATACAATATCACCCGGACAGGCCTGCCGGGGCTCGCGCGGGCGTGCGAAACGATCACCTCGCCGGTGGGCCGTGCCCTCAAGGGCTTGGGCGAGGCTGTGGAGAAGGCCGGGGACGCGCTCGATTACTTCCGCCGCACCTCCCGCCGCGCCGGGGAGATCGAGAACGTCCTGGAAGCCTACCCGGAAAGCGAGCCCGGCATGCTCCGCATCCTTTCCGCCTACGCCTCGACCGGCTCCTCCCTCTATCTCGGCAACAGCCTGCCGATCCGCGAGTGGAATCTCTTCGCCCAGCGCGCCAAGCCCGTCACGGACGTGCGCGCGAACCGCGGCGCGAACGGCATCGACGGCCAGCTTTCCACCTGG
>CBFGVD010000295.1:0-4994 GCA_965651965.1 uncultured Verrucomicrobiaceae bacterium
GGAAGGCTGCGCCGCCACCATCGCGGCATTCCCTGCCGTCGATATTCTCGTGAACAACCTGGGGATCTACGAGGCCGTAGGCTTCTTCGACGAGACCGACGAGGCCTGGCAGCGGATGTTCGAGGTGAATATCATGAGCGGCGTCCGTCTGGCGCGCCACTACCTGGCGAAAATGCTGGAGCAGGACTGGGGCCGTATCTTCTTCATCGCGAGCGAGTCCGCCATCAGCCCCGCACCGGAAATGGCCCACTACAGCGCGACGAAGACGATGCAGCTTTCCATCTCCCGCAGCCTCGCGGAGCTGACGAAAGGATCCCGTGTCACCGTGAATGCGGTGCTGCCCGGCTCCACGCTCACGGAGGGGGTCTCGAAATTCATCGCGGACATCTTCCCGGATGCTTCTCCGGAAGAAGCCGAAAAACGCTTCATGGCGGAAAACCGCCCCGCCTCCCTTATCGGCCGCTTGATCCGGCCGCAGGAAATCGGCGATTTCGTATCCTTCCTTTCCAGCCCCCTGGCCTCCGCCATCAACGGTGCCGCGCTCCGTGTCGATGGCGGCCTCGTCCGCAGCGCATTCTGAACACATCACGATCATGTCCTTGCTCCAACAACCCGTCCGCATCGGCGCCTGGGAACTCCCGAACCGCATCATCATGGCACCCCTCACCCGCTGCCGCGCAAGCGCAGGCCGGGTGCCGAACGCGATGATGGCCGAATATTACCGCCAGCGCGCGAGCGCCGGCTTGATCCTTTCCGAGGCCACTTCCATCTCGCCGATGGGAGTGGGCTACCCCGACACCCCGGGCCTCTGGTCCGCCGAGCAGGTGGAAGGATGGAAACTCGTGACCAAAGCGGTTCACGAGGCGGGGGGACGCATCCTCGCCCAGCTCTGGCATGTCGGCCGGGTTTCGGATCCCCATTTCCTGAACGGGGAGTTGCCGGTGGCGCCCAGCGCGATCGCCCGGCAGGGCCATGTCAGCCTGCTGCGCCCGCACCGGCCCTATGTCACGCCGCGCGCCCTGGAGCTGGCCGAGATCCCGGGAATCATCGAGGATTACCGGAAAGCCGCGGAGAACGCCAAGGCGGCGGGCTTCGACGGCGTGGAGATCCACGGGGCCAACGGCTACCTTCCCCACCAATTCCTCAACGACGAAAGCAACAAGCGAGCGGACTCCTACGGCGGCAGCATCGAGAACCGCGCGCGCTTCATGCTGGAGGCGCTCGATGCGGCGATCTCCGTGTGGGGGCCGGAACGCACGGGCCTGCATCTTTCGCCGGGGCTTCCCGGGGATGGGGACGGCGACTCCGACCCCGCCGCCACCTACGGCCACGTGGCCCGGGAAGCCAGCGCCCGCGGCATCGCCTTCCTCTTCGTACGGGAGGCTTTGGATTCGCCGCGCTTCAGCAAGGGCATCCGCAAGGCCTTCACCGGGGACTTCATCGCGAACCAGGAGCTCACCGGGGAACAGGGCGAAGCGCTCCTGGAGAACGACGAGGCCGACGCGATTTCCTACGGCCGCCTCTTCATCGCGAATCCGGACCTGCCGCTGCGCTTGAAGACCGGGGCACCGCTCAACGAGCCGGATCCCGCCACCTTCTACGGCCAAGGCCCGGAGGGCTACACCGACTATCCCGCGCTCGATTCGAGCTTTGCCACTGCATCCTGATCCTCCTCCGGAAATGAGCATTGCAAGCACTTCAGCCTTCGGAACCACCGGAGTGTCCGTATCCCGCCTCGGACTGGGCTGCATGGGGATGAGCGGCACCTACGGCGCGGCAAACGACGGCGAATCCATCCGCACGATCCACCGCGCGCTGGAACTCGGGATCAACTTCCTGGACACCGCCGACGTTTACGGTGCCGGCCACAACGAGGAGCTCGTCGGGCGGGCCTTGAAAGGCAAACGCGGTGCCGTGTTCCTGGCCACCAAGTTCGGCCTCAGCGGCATCTCGAACTCGCCGGGCCGGCTCACGGTCAACGGCAGCCCCGAGTATGTCCGCGCCGCCTGCGAAAGCAGCCTGAAGCGCCTGGGGACCGATGTGATCGACCTCTACTACCTCCATCGCCTGGATGCCGGCACGCCGATCGAAGAAACGGTCGGGGCCATGGCGGAGCTCGTGAAGGAAGGAAAAGTCCGCTACCTCGGCCTTTCCGAAATATCCGCAGCCACCCTGCGGAAGGCACACGCGGTGCATCCCGTCTCGGCCTTGCAATCCGAATACTCCCTGTGGTGGACATCTCCCGATAAGGAAGTGCTTCCGGCATGCAGGGAGCTGGGAATCGCCTTCGTGCCTTATTCACCCCTCGGTCGCGGGATGCTCACCGGCACGCTCACTTCCGGGGACCAGCTCGAGGAAAAAGACTGGCGCAGGGTGGGCCCCCGTTTCCAGGGAGACGCCTTCACCCAGAATCTGAAACTCGTCGAGGCGGTCGGTGCCATCGCGGAAACGAAGGGGGCCACTCCCGGACAAATCGCTATCGCCTGGCTGCTGGCGGAAGGAATGGACATCTTCCCCATCCCCGGGACCAAGCGCGTCTCCTACCTGGAGGAAAACTGGCGCTCCCTCGAAATCACGCTTACCGCCCCGGAGCGCGCCGCACTGCGCAAAATCATCGAAGAAGCACCGGTGGCCGGGGACCGCTATCCGGAACATGCCGGCCGTTTGATCGACTCTTGAACAATGAAAGGCCTTGCGGACATTCCCCTCTCGGTGCTCGACCTCTCGCCCATCGTGGAGGGAGGCACCGTGGCGGACAGCTTCCGCAACAGCGTGGACCTCGCGCGCCATGTGGAGGCGCTCGGGTTCACGCGCTTCTGGCTGGCGGAGCACCATAATATCCCCGGCATCGCCAGCGCCGCCACCGCGGTGCTGATCGGCCACGTCGCCGCAGGGACCACCACGCTGCGCATCGGTTCCGGCGGCATCATGCTGCCGAACCACGCGCCGCTGGTGATCGCGGAGCAGTTCGGCACCTTGGAAGCCCTCTATCCCGGCCGCATCGATCTGGGTCTCGGCCGGGCTCCGGGCACGGACCAAACCACCTCCCGCGCCCTGCGCCGGGATCCTTCCGCGGCCGATGATTTCCCGGACCAGGTGCAAGAGCTCATCGCCCTGCTGGGCCGTCCGAATCCGGCACAGCGCGTGAAAGCGATCCCCGGCGCGAATTCGAATGTCCCCGTCTGGCTACTCGGCTCCAGCACCTTCAGCGCGCGGCTCGCGGCTTTCCTCGGCCTTCCCTTTGCCTTCGCCGCCCACTTCGCGCCGCGCCTACTGCACCAGGCCCTGGAGATCTACCGGGAGAGCTTCCAACCCTCCGGGCGCTGGCCGGCACCGCATGCCATGGTCGGGGTGCCCGTCATCGCCGCGGACAGCGACGAGGAAGCCCGATATCTCTCCACCTCCGTGCAGCAGCAGATCCTCAATCTCATCCGCCATGCTCCCACTCCGGTACCGCCGCCTGTCCCGGACATGAACGGAAGGTGGAGCGCCGCGGAAAAGGCGGCGGTCCAGGAGCACCTGGGTGCGGCGATCATCGGCGGCCCGGAAACGGTGAAGGCGAAGCTCGGGGAATTCGTCGCCTCGACCGGGGCGGACGAATTGATGATCCACTCCGGCTTCCACCGCCACGAGGACCGCAAACGCAGCTACGAAATCGTGGCGCAAGCCGCAGGATTGCCCCGGGCTAGCCCCCGATCCGCGTGATCGTGTAGCCCTTTTTCGCCAGGTGGGCGCGCACGCCGGATTTCCCGGTGTAATGGGCCGCCCCCGCGGCGAAGAAGTGGACCTTATCCGGCGATCCTTTCAGGGCCTCGTCGATGTAATCCGCCATGATGAGATCGCGGTCGGTGAGCAGCCGTTTCATCAGGCGTTCGCCGAGCTCCTTGTGCGGTCCTTGGGTCGTCGCCTTGATCGCCTTGTCGCACTCGGCCTCGATCCGCTCCACCTCACCGGAGACGTAGGCGTCCACCAGATCTCGGGTGGAGTCCTTTCCCTCGTCGCGATCCTTCTTCATCAGCCGCAGCGTTTCACCCAGCAGGATGACCTGCTCCCGCTCGTTGAAATCCGCGAACCCGGAAAGCTGCTCCGCCGGGGTCTGCATGCCCGAGGTCTCCTTCCCGTCCTCTTCCGCACGGTCCCATAGCTTCATGTCGAGCGGCTTGCCGCCTTCGAGCTGGAAAGGAAGCATCGGCAGCATGATCGCCACGTACCAGGTCTTGAGGGGCTGGAAGGCCCGGGAATCGAGCTGCGGGTTGATCCGTTTCAATTCTTCGTCGAGCCGGGCGGACAGTTCCTCCCCGATCGAATCCGACAGGGTCTTCCCGTCGTGGCGGAGCACGAGCTGCACCGCCCCCGCCTGGGTGGCGGCGTCGAAGGGGGCTTCCGTATGGACCGCGCCGGACTCGGCGAAAGCTTTTTCCGCGGCGGGATGGAGAGTCGCGCCCGGTCCCTTCGCGATATGGATGGTTCCGAAGAGGTAGGACGGCTTCTTCAAGCCCTTGCCCTCGACCTTCCAGAGCAGCGGCTTGACCGGGTGCTCCGGTTCCGCCCGCGCCGGTAGAAGCGCCGCACAGGAGGCGACGAGCGCGGAAATCAGGAGGCGACCCGGATGGACAGGGAGGAAAGCAAACAGGCTCACGCAAGCAACATGGCAGAGCGGGGCGGCGGGACAAGGCCGGGATTTCAGGCCGGCGCATCGAGGGGATCGGGACATTTTTCCCGCAACCGGCAACGCCCGCAATGGTCGCCCAGAAAGAGCGCATCCACCCACCCGACCAGTTTCCGCAGGTCTTCCGCCTCGTCGGTGAGGAACCCCGCCTCGAAGTTCCGCCGGTCGGGGTGCTTCGCCCCCATGCCCGCGCCGGTGAGATTCGGCGAGCCCACGAAGGCGCGCCTGCCATCCGCGATCACGGCTTTCGTGTGGACCCGCGGGCAGAGCACGCGCTCGAAGAGATCGCCGCGGGCAAGCTCGGCTTCGAATACCGGGCCTGACG
>CBFGVD010000296.1:0-4983 GCA_965651965.1 uncultured Verrucomicrobiaceae bacterium
CAACACCTGGTGGACGGGGAGATCGCTTCGAACAACGGCGGTTGGCAATGGAGCGCAGGTACCGGGGCGGATGCCGCGCCCTACTTCCGCATCCAGAATCCCTGGACCCAAGCCAAAAGGCACGATCCGGATGGAACCTATACCAAGCGCTGGGTGCCGGAACTGCGAAATCTGCCGCCGGAAAAGCTCCAGGCCCCGCCTGCGGACGGCAAACCGCTGGCAAAGGACTACCCTCCGCCCTGCGTGGACCACCAGCGGGAGCGGGACCGCACCCTGGCCATCTTCAAGCGGCACAAGGAGCACCGCCCGGCATAGGGGCCGCCTATCTCCCCCCCGCCTGGGTCTTGAGACGGTCCAGCAGGCTCTTCAGATCCGCCGCGGGGATCGCGTAGGTCTCGCAGCGGTTCGCCCTGGCGATATTCATGCCCAGACAGCGGCCTTCCAGATCCAGGAGGGGCCCGCCCATCCCGGAGCTGTTCGCGATGACATCGTGCTGGATGACCCGCGGGAAACCGCTGCGCCGCGCGGAGAAGTCCCCGCTCATCGCATCGTTCCGGGACATTTCCTCGCCGAAAACATCCACGCGCCCGGCAAGTTTCACCTTCAGGGATAGCTCCGTGTCCTTCCGCTGCACGGTGAGTTCCACTTCGTCGCCCACCCGGAACTTTTCCAACACTGCGGCCAATTCCTTGCGATCGCCGGTCTTTTCCCCCCCGGCCGCAAGGATCCGGTCCCCTTTCCGCACCCCGGCCTCCGCGGCACCGCTGCCTTCGTGGACTTCCGTGACCGTGAGCTTGCCCCCTTCCTCGTCCAGGGAGATGCCGAGCACCGTGCCGCCCGCCGGGGCGACTTCCCGCGCGCTCGCGGCGATGATACCGACCTGCGGCATCCGCCGGGAACGGGTGGTGGCACCGTTTGCTACCACCCAGGTCCCGCGCTGCGGATCGGGCAATTCCGCGGCCAGTTTCACCGGCACCAGACCCGTGGCGGGGATCTTCAGCAGCGCCACATCCCAAGAGGGGTCCACGGCCACCATCTTCACATCCCCGTAGGTCGTGCGGTCCACCACGACGGATAGCCCGATGGCCGCGCCGATCTCGCTCGCCTTCGTCGCGATGTAACCGTCTTCGGAAATCACCGTCCCGTAGGCGATTTCATCCTTCAATTTCAGGATCCGCCGCCCGCGCTGGACGCTCTTTTCCATCTGGATCACCGCGCTGCTGCGCTGGAGCACCTCCCGCACGGGCTCGAAGGCGGCCTGCACCGACCGGCCGTTCGTCCGGTAGGTGGTTTCCAGGGTCTGTCCGCGCGACACCGTGCCGGAGAGCAGCATCACGGCGGCGGCGATGGTTCGTCTAGCGTTCACCGAGTCGCAGGGTCAGGGTTTCCGGCTTGCCGTCCCGGAGCAGTTCCAGGGCCACCCGGTCGTCCGGAGCCTTTTCCTTCAGCATATCCTGAAACTGCTCCTTCGTCTTCAAGTCCACGCCGTCCATCTTCAGCAGCACGTCGCCGGCTTTCATCCCGGCTTTTTCCGCGGGGGACTCCCGGCCCACCTTCTCCACGTTCAGCCCGCCTTCGGGCCGCGTCTCGGTGCCGACTCCCAGGAAGCCTTTCCCTTTTTCCGGACGCTTGGCGAAGGGCCCGTCGCCCACGAATTCGCCTTGCACCATCGCATCCCAATTCTTCACGAACTCCCGCAAGGGCACGTGCATGTTCTCCGGCGTGCGCTGGCCGACCCGGGAGTGGATGGCGACCAGCTTCCCGGCCAGATCGAAAAGCGGGCCGCCGGAGTCCCCGCCGATGAGGGAACAGTCCGATTGCAAGGTGCTGGCCCGGGACTGGACGATGCGGCCCAGGCGCACCACCACGCCGCGGTCCTTGTCGAAACCGCCGGAATGACCGAGCGAATACACCCAGTCCCCCAGGCGGGTGCCGTCTTCCCTGTCCATCTCCACATGCGGCCAGCTACCGGGCTCCGTGATCTTGGCCATCGCGCAATCGGTGGTGGACACCAAGCCGAGCGATTCCGCCTTCACCTTCCGCCCGTCCTCGAAAATAACGGTGAACTCCTTCCCCACCCCGCCGGTGACGTGCGCCGCGGTCAGGATCAAGCCGTCCGGGCTGACGATCACCCCGCTCCCCGAGCCCTCGCCCAGATCGATGCAGACGGTGGCGCGGCGGCTCGCCGGGAGCGTGTCCGCGAGGTGCTTCTGGATCACATCCAGGTCATGGCGGCTGTCCGGAGCTTTCTTGTCGTTGATGTAGGATCGCTCGGCCCACGCCGCGACCGGGCAGAGAAGCACACCGGCAAAAAAGCCGGCCAGGACAGCGGTGCGGGATTCCGTCATGCGGGCAAACACTTCGTATATTAGACAGACGGCCGCGCTTCCGCAACTCCGGGAATGGGACGGTCCCGCCGCTCGAAGACGGCAAGCCATTCGCGGCCCTCCCGGCCCGGATACGCCCGGCCGGGCACCCGCTCTTTCCGAAGCTCGAACCACGGGGCGAGCAAAGCCTCGATTTCCGCCCGCGAAGCCTCGAAGGGCGGGCCTTCCACCGTTTCACCCGGATCCCAGGGAGTTAGGAAAAAGACCCCAGTGAGCCAGCTCCCCGGAAGCAGGATTTCCCCCATCGCGCGGGCGTAGGCAGGCCGCAAGGAGGGATCGATGGCGCAAAAACACGTATGCTCCCACACGGCGTCGAATGCCCGTCCCGCGCGCCAATCCGCCGCAAAAAGATCCCCGCATGCATAGTCCTCCCTCCCGGCCGGGGGCCGTGCCTTTGCCAGCTCGATCGCCCTCGCGGAAATATCCAGACCGGTCGCCCCGATTCCACGGCGTGCGAGCTCCCTCACATCGTGGCCGCTGCCGCAGCCCGGCACGAGTACCCGGCGGGCGTGGCGCAGCTCGCATCCCGGGTCCTCCAGATACTCGGTAAGCGGGGGCGCCGCATAGCCCTTCTCCCAGGGCGTATCGTCCTGCCGCCATCTCTGGTCCCAGTCCGTCGCCATCGCCTCAGAGCCCGAGATAGTCCGGCACTTCATTCCTCTGCGAGGAAGGAGGCCGGGTTGTGCTTCCGAAAGAAATCACCGCCCCGATCCCGGCCGCATGGGCACCGCCAAGCCGCGGCGGCACATCGAAGGCAGGGAAGCGGTATCTCGCCCTGCTGCGGACGAAATACACCCCCGCGGCGGCGGTCGCCGCGATCGCCAGCAGGAACCCGGCAAGGCTGCCCCATTCGCTCAGGATTGCCTGGAACTCCGGCGCGATCGCCCGGGACTCCTGCTCCGCCTGCGCCGCCGGGGCGGGCAGCGCGGCGAGCCGCGGCACCTCCTTCACCAGCCCCGCAGCCCGCTCCATCCAATAGATCCGGATGGAAAGCTGCACGCAAAAGGCCTCGAACTGCGCGAACTTGTCCGGCTTCTCAAGTGCTTCTGCCAGGGAGCTCTCCAAGGCGCGCCTCTGCTCGGCGGCGGAGACCGCGTCGCTGATGCGGGGGCTCACGTAAATGTCCGACCTGCCCGGCTCGCCGAGATAGTAATAAACCACCACCGCGGGCTTCCCCTCCGCGAAATGCCGCTCCACGATCTCCTCTTCCCGCACCTCCGAGGGGATCTCCTGGTGTCCGTCGAAGAGATAAACGAAGAGATCGATCTTGGAATCCCCCGAGTGGTATTCGAGGAATTTTTCCCGGTCCCGGTAGCCCTTCGAGCCGAGCAGTTCCTGCGGATCGACCAGGAAACCCGCGGGGCGCTCCGCGAAGTAGGCCTCCAGATATTGTTCCGCGACCTCGGGCCGGGCCTTGGCCGACTCCGCCACCTCTTCGGGCGTCGGTTCCGGCACCGCGGCAACGGGAGCATCTTCCTCCGTCAAAAGCAGCAGGCCGGGCACCAGGTCGCCTTTCTTCAGCGCCTTCAGGTCTTCCGCCTCCCATTCCGGCATCGGAGGCGCGGCCCCGAAAGCCAGACCGGCGGAAAGGATCCATGCCAGCGCCTTCACCGCGGCACCTCCGTGCTCCTCGCCGCGGCGTGCTTGTGCCCTTCCCGGATGCGGCGGGCGATTTCCCCGGTGCGCGGCGGCGGCGCGACTTTGCGCTCGAATTTCTCCGGATCCCGGCGCGCCTGGGCGGCCCGTTTTTTCAGCACCTTCTCCATCTGGGCGATCACCCGCACGGTCCCCTCCGCATAGCGGCCCTCCAGCCAATAGGCATGGGCGCGGCTCAGGCATTGGAAGGTCTCCTCCTCGCCCAGAAAAGGATCGAGCAGATAACCCCAGGTGAGCGCGGCGGACTTCGTGTCGGGATCGATCACCAGCAGGATGCCCGCTTCGTTCGGCCGGTCCACCGGCACGTCCTCGAAGGCGGCGCGGTTCAGCAGCCAGAAGCCGAACTGGCGGAGACTTCCCCCGCCCTCCTCCCCGGAGCCCGTGTAAACGGCAAAGAAGAGCTGCGGGAATTTCCGCGAAAAGCGGTCCAGGGCCGCGGAGACCTTGCCCCGCTCGCGGCTGCGGACCAGCCCGGCCACATCGGCCAAGCGGCGCAGCACCACGTCTTCCCCGCCGTACCTCGCATCGCAATCCCCGATGCCGAAGCCGCAATGCGGACAGACGACGGCCCCGCGATGGATCGTCTGCACGCAGCGGGGGCACTTCATGGGCAGAGAAACGCTACGGAAAGCCGGTTATTTCGTCAAAACGAAATATCGACCTTTCTCAATCACCTGCCCTCGTGGCAACAAAGACAGCCGGAACCATGCTGCTTGGGTAAAAGCGGAATCCCGGCCGCGGCCCTGATCCGGGCATCCTCGTCCAGCCATTCCCCTTGCCAGTGATGTGCGGCATAAGCACGAGGGAAATCTTCCGGATTGAACTGCTCCCATTTCATGTCTCGAACGTGGTAGGGATGCACCGCCTCCCGGGACCATGCAATTACCTCGCCACGCTCGAAGAGCCAACCAGCCGTCCAACCGTCGTCGGAATGCAGCTT
>CBFGVD010000297.1:0-4955 GCA_965651965.1 uncultured Verrucomicrobiaceae bacterium
GTCTTGTTCTCGAAAATAGACGTTACGTTGTTGTCAGGAAAAGAATCCCCGCCCGCCGGCCGCATCCGGCGGGGCGGGGGAGCCGCCCGCGGGAAGGATGGGCTCCTCCCCGCGGGCGGCATGGCCTCACGGCACCACCGGCAGGTTGATCCCCGGGTAGCTCACCGCGTGGCGCAGCCGGATCACCCCCGGCTGGCGGCCCTTCCGGTCCTTCCGGATCGTCTGGCCGAAGACCGAGGTGATGTACCGCTGCTCGATGAACCCGCCCTCCTCGGACTGCGTGGAGCGCCGCCCGCGGTACTTCCCGTAGCCCCGCAGCGCCGCCAGGCGGCCCAGGATCAGCGTGTCGCCGATCGGCACCCCCTTGCGGTTGCACGGGATCACCAGGGAATCCTCCGGGTGCGCGTCCGTGTGGAGCGCCGCGTTCCACGCCACGTCCCCCAGCGTCGTCACGCGGATGCCCCCCGCCGCCGAGCCCAGCCGCCCGTTCACCGTGATCTTGTTCCCGTTGTTCCCCGTCGCGTTCGCGTAGGAATACATGCCGAATTTCCCCGCGTCCGCGCCCGTCAGGTTGTAGACCAGCACGTAGCTCGTCCCCGCCGCCGGCGTGTGCGTCGTCAGGTCGATGAAGCGGTAGGCGTGCCCCGGGAAGTACTTGAAGTACAGGATGTCCGTCAGCGCCGCATCCGCCGGGTTGCCCCCGCCCGTGATGTCGAAGGCCGCCGTCCCCGCGGAGACCGCCGTGCCCAGGTCCGCCTTCGGATTCAGGAAGGAACCCACCGCGCCCACGCCGTCGTGGTCGATCGGGTTGTACTCCATGATCGTGTGGCCGTCGATGTCCGGGTAGCCGCCGCTGAAGATCGTGTTCCGCTTCCCGCGCTCGCCCGCGGAGCCCAGCAGCTCCCGGTAGTCCGGGTCCAGCTTCAGGGAAAGCAGCGCCGCCTGCGTGGCCACCACGCACTGGGACCACACCGGCCCGCCCGCGCCGCGGCCGATGTTCGCCGCCGTGCCGCCCAGCGGCTTCATCGCCTGCCCGCCTTTCACGATCTCCTCCCACGCCAGCGTGTCCGCGGAGCTCAGCGTGTCCGTCGTCTTGCCGTTCACGCACTTCACGTTCGCCGCGTTGAGCTGGAGCTGGAAGGCCGCGAACATCTGCTCGCTCTTCTGCCGCCCCAGCCACTTGCCCAGTTCCAGGTTCGCTCCGGTCGCGATCTCGTCGCGCATCCCCATCACCTCCTCCGCACGCTCGTTGATCGAGTAGGCGTGCCGCAGCCAGTCCACCTTCAGGTCGTAGGAGTTGATCTTGATCTGCTCGAAGTCCGCCGGGCTGTCGAAGCGCTCCTCCCCCAGGTGCGGCTCCTTGTGGAAGCCGCTCATGTTCGTGAAGGTCACCTTCTGCCCCCGGCCCTTCGTCGTGTCCGTCTTCACGCCGATGATGCCGTCCTTCCCGGTGGATTCCATCTGTTGGAAAAAATCCTCCGTCTGCTCCGCCACCATCACGCCTTTTTGCCAAAGCTGGCGGATCGCCCCCGGAGCCATCGCCGAAAGCGAGGCCCCCGTCGTCACGGGTGTAATGTCTTCTGCCATATCCGGTGTTCTCTCTAAAAATATACGTTGCGTTGTTAATCCGCCGCGGCATCCGCCCCGGCCTTTGCTTCAAGTCTTGCGTCTTGGGTCTTGCGGTCTTTCGTCTTCAGACCGCTGCCCCCAGGAATTCCAGCAGCCTCTCGTAATCCTCCGCCGTCCTCACCCCCTCCAGCGCCTTCTCCAGCCGCGTTTCCGGGGCCGTGGCGGCGCTTGTCCTGGCCGCGCCGCTCGCGGGGCCTGCCGGCTTGCGCCCGGCGGGCTTCCGCTCCTGCTTCGCCGCCGCCGGATCGCTCATCGCGATCCCCAGCTCCCGCGCCGCGTTCCAGGCGAGCTGGAAGGGCTTGTCCGCGGAGTTCGCCAGCGGCCCGCCCATCCGGCACTCGTGCTCGTCCATCGCCAGCACCAGTTGATACATCGCGGAGTCCGGATCCCCCAGGTCGGGGAAATGCGCCATCGCCCGCGCCATCGATTCGTCGAAGGCCGCGTCCAGCTCCGCCTGCCGCTCCCACATCCGGCCCGCGGCTTCCGCCGCCTCCCGCACGTGCAGTTGCTCCCGCTCTTCCCGCAGCGTCTCCAGCCGGTCGTCCAGCTCGCCCAGTTTCTCGAATTCCAGGTCCGCCAGCGCTTCCTTGCGCTCCTGCCGCACCCGCTCGATCTCCCGGGCGATCTCGTCCCGCCTGCGCCCGCCCGCAGGCGGCGGCGGCACCGGCCCGGCGGCTTCCGCCTCCTGCCCGATGATCCGCGCCGCCTCCGTCAGCGGGATGCCCCGCGCCTTCGCCAGCGCGGCCACCGCCTGGTCCAGCGGGTCCTTGAAGCGGTAGCGCTCCTTCGGCCTCGCCGTTTCGTCCGGCTGCTGCTCCTCTTCGTCTTCCCCGGCCTCCGCGTCCTCCCCCGTTTCCATCGCCTCCGCGGCATCGTCCTCTTCCGCGGGCTCGCCGCCCTGCTCCAGGATCTCCGCCACCTCGCGCCGGTAGGACTCCATGTCCGGCCCCGTCCCCTCTCTCGAATCGGCTTCCGCCTGATCGTCGTTCGGCATGCGGGCATCCTGCCAAAAACATTACGTTTTGTCAACTTCATGTTTTCATGCTAGAACCGCCGCGTGCCAGAACCGATCACACCGGGGTTCTCCCCGCAGCCCGCCGGCAGGCTTTCCCAGCCGGCACGCCTCATCGGCAGGAATTCCGGGGACATCGAGGCCCTGGGCCGCCGCATCGCCTCGCTCGAGCGCTTGCTCCAGCCCTTCCACCCGCGCCGCATCGGCACCCTGGGGGACCAGGGCGCCTTCCGCGGCGTGGAAGTCCTCGCCCGGGAGGGCGGCTCGGAGAGCTACCGCTCCGGCCACGCCTTCCACTTCTGGCTGGGGGATCGGAATAACTCCAAGCTCTTCCTAGGCCCCGGCAGCGTCTCCTACGTGGAAGTCCCGCGCCCGGGGGAGGACGAGGGCGAACGCGCCCCCGCCGTGGAGGTGCAGCCCGTTTTCCCCGTCTTCGCAGGCCGCAAGCTCAATACCCTGGACCGGGACGATCTCCCGCCCTCCGCCGGCATCGCCGGCCGCTCCGGCGGTTCCCTCTGGCTCATCTGCAGGCAGCTCCGCTGCGGCACCGATGTCCCCTCCGGCGGCGAATCGCCGGAACGTGTCGTCCTCGCCGACCGCGGCGAAGTGCCCTCCGCCGCCGAGGGCGAGATGCGCGTCCTCATCGCGAAATTCGACATCGAAAGGGAAGGGGACTCCCGCTCCCTGGCAAACGTGGACCTCCACCTCCAGAGCGATTGGATCCAGTACTACCGCTGCGACGAGGAAGACAGCAGCGACGACGATGACGACGGCTCCGGCGACGGCGACTCTTCCTCCGACGACGACAGCTCCGGCGATCCCGCCTCCTCCAGCGACTCCGATCCCGATCCCGACTCCGCCAAGTCCGCCAGCTCGGACTCCGACGACGATGATCCGGACGACGACGAACCCGGCGAATGCTGCCCGGACATCACCGTGCAGGCGGACGTGCTCTACCCGAGCTGCTTCTCCACCGCCCCCGCCTTCGAGTGCGACAACGGCGGCCCCGGCCTGGCCGCCGTCATCTCCGTCAGCGCCACCGTTTCCTCCTTGCCCTGCACGGATTGCCACCGCTTCGCCCACGTCGGCGGCAGCATCGCGGGCGTATCCCTCCCGTACAAGGGCATCGGCATCGGCGGCACCGTCACCTGGGATCCCGTGAAAGTCTGCCCCGTCGGCCCCTGCACCGACCTCGGCGGCACCATCCACGTCATCGCCCCCGTGAAGATCGGCGCGAACGACCCCGACTCCTGCCGCGACCTGAGCTGCCGGGAAAAATTCACCGTCCCCCTCGGCCCCTACTGCGGCAGCGAATGCAACACCAGCATCATCGCCTCCAGCGACGACTGACCCGCCCGGAAGCGCGCCCGCGGCTCCCAGCCGCCCTTGGACTGCGGCGGCACGACGCCGCTTTCAGGAAAAAAGTCACCCCCAACCCCGCGCCCTCCCCGGAATCGACATGTCGATTCCGCCCCGGCGCCTCCGCCCATCCCCTCCGCAATCCCAAAGCGCGGTCATGCCCGCGCAGTCCAAAACCCACCCACCCGAACCGCATTCCCAATAACCAATAACCCCATGCCCGCCCTCATCTACACCCATCCCCCGGACTACCTCTCCGCCTCCCTCGCCGCCCGCTCCCTCCTCGCCTGCGGCATCGAGCCCGTCCTCGCCATCCATCGCGACGACCCGCTCCTCCGCGTCGAGGGCGCGCGCGTCATCCGCACCCGCGCCCCCCGCGGCGGGAATCTCAATGGCAAGCCCTTCATCCTGGAATCCCTGCGGCTCATGGAAGAACACGCCGGCGGCACCCACGTCCTGAAAGTGGACTCGGATGCCCTCGTCTTCCGCACCGATTGGCTCGCGGGTAAGGAAGAAACCGGCATCGGCCTGAGCCACGCGGAGCACCGCGCTTTCTACGGCTTCTGCTACGCCCTCCGCGCCGACCGCCTGGCGGAAATGATCCGCGCTGCGGAAGAGCTCCCCGACGGCCTGCCCCACCCGGAGGACATCGCCATCGGTGCCCTGGCCGACCGGTGCGGCGGCCTCCACCGCTACCGAAACCTCACTCCGGAGAACCGCCTCGGCGCCTACAAATGGACCACCGCCCGCCCCCCGGAATGGTGGCGCACCCGCTACGATGCCCTCTGCTTCCAGCGCGGCCACGGCATCGATCGACGGAACGTAAGCGACAAGATGGCGGAGTTCATGGGAATGAGCATTGAATAGTGATGATTGCCGGTTGAAAGCCCTCCCCGCGGCGCCAGCCGCCTTGGACTGCGGCAGCCTGCTGCCGCTTTTCTTCCCGCAGCCTGCT
>CBFGVD010000298.1:0-4908 GCA_965651965.1 uncultured Verrucomicrobiaceae bacterium
TATCTTTCCCGAAAGCACGCCGGTCTCCCCGACGAAGAATCCGCCGGTATCCTGAAGCTTCTGGAACACTTCGGCCTCCCCCTCCGGCTGGAGGCTTCCATCCCCACCGGGCGCGTGCTGCACAAGATGGGCCGGGACAAGAAATTCGAAGCCGGGAAGATCCGTTTCGTGCTCCTTCGCCGGACCGGCGAAGCCTTCGTGAGCGATGCCCTGTCCCCCGCGGATCTGGAGGAAGCGGTCGAATACCTCCGCACCGCTTCCTGAGCGGTCCCTTCATAAAAAAAGCCCGGGGAAATTCCCCGGGCTCCTTTGCAAAGTCTCTCCGACGGACGGACCGCTTACATCCCCGGCAATTCCACCGTGCGGGAATATTGGAAGGATTCCTGGGCGAGAATCTTCTCGCGCACGTCTTCCCGCAGGCCGGGGGTATCCAAGCGGATCACCGCGGCATCGGAAAGCACCGTGATGCCGATCTCCACGCCCTTCAGCCGGCCTGCCTGCAACTCCTCCAGAGTCACGGAAGGCTGCAGCGAACCGACGGAGGCATCCGTCTCCAGGCCGTTGCCGCGGAGGCGCATTTCGGTGCCCGCGGCATTTTCACCCAAGGTCACACGCACCGGCACGGTGGTCGGCGCGGAGCCGCCGCTGCCCGGCTGGGTCACCTCCACCTGGAAGGTCAGGGTGAATTGGTACACGTTCTCACAAACGAAGTTTTCCACGTCCTCCACCTTGTTGTCGTAGGAGGAAAAGGCCGACTTCAAATCGGTCTGTCCCAGGAGATCCTTGAAGGTCTCGTCCGGATTCACGAGCAAACGGTAAAAGACGAAAGTGGAGGAATCCTCCTCCTCGGTACCCTCCACCGGATCCTGGTAAGCCAGCTTGTAGCCCACGCAGGAAACATCCCCGCCGGCATCGGCGGAAGTGCCGATCTGTCCCAGATAACGGTCCGTGGCGGCGGTGAAGAAGATCAGGTCCGCGGCGTTCGTGCTGGTGTTCGCGGTGGAACCCGGCAGATCGCCGACCACCTGGGCATACATCCACTCGAAATCGTTCCCCCGGCGCGAGACCATGGACTCGAAATCCTTGGCCATGGTGTCCAGCATGGACTTCGCCTGCCGGGAGGCGCGGATTTCAGCCCGGCCGCGCTGCCAGGAATCGAGCGCGACGCCGGTGATGGAAACAAGCACCGTGACGATGACCACCGTGATGGCCATGGCGACCATCAGCTCGATCAGCGTGAAGCCGCCGGCGCGTTTGGAAAAAGGGCGGGTTTTCATGGAAATCTACGGAAAGCGCGCATCAGCGGCGCACGGCCAGGTTGCGGGTGAAAACGGGCTTGGTGAGATTGTTCGGATCGAATTTTCCGCCCGGCTGCACGTAGTTCGGGTCGCTATTCGGCACGATGAAGAATTCGGCGGCAAAAGCAATCACCGCTTCCACGTAGGCATCCGAACCGGTGCCGCCCAGGGATTCCCCGGTATTGTTCGGGTCGGGGTTGATGCCGCCGCCCTGCCGCTTGCGGAGCTGGCCGCTGTCGAATTCGAGCTGGGTGAGCTTGGCGGCGAAGATCCGGCCGTCCAGGGCCTTCAGGTCGTCCAGCAGCAGGCTATCCGTGCGCAGGCGCACCATCGGCTGGACGATGAAATCCTGACCCGCCACACCGCCGCCCTCGGTATAGGGCTCCATCGTCCCGTCCGGGCGCAGGGAATTGGGCGTCCCGCGGTATTGGTAAAGCAGGATGGTCTCGTTCCCGCCGGAGACCTGCTCGATCCATTGGTAGGCCTTGTCGAAGCCGGTCTTGTAATTCTGGCTGGAGGCTCCGGGACGCAGCGTGACCAATTCCCGCTCCAGCGCCGCGGCCAGACGGTCCGCTTCCTGGACGCTGATCGCTTTCCGGAGTCCGGTGGTCGCCGGGCCGAAGACGGCCAGGAAGGCGGTGAGGAGCAAGGCCAGCACGCCGATGGCGATGACGGTCTCCATCAAGGTGAAGCCGCCGCGCTTGCGGATAGGAGTGGAATTCATGATGTTCGTTCAGAATTGGGTCACTTCGGCCGGAATGCCGATTTGATCGGGATTGCGGAAAAGCGAGGTGCGGCCGTTCCGCCAGATCACGAAACCGGCGAAATCACGCTTCCCGCCGCCCGTCACCCGCGGGTCTTCCCCGGTGGGCCGCACGCCGCTGCCCACCACGAAGCTGGTCCCCGGCGTGGTGCAGATGCCTTCGGAGTTGAATTCGTAGAAAATGTATTCCCCGTCCAGGGCCCGGCGGTTGACGGAGAGGGTCATGGTCTCCAGGTCCCCGCCGTCCGTCTCGTGGTCCTTCTTGCTGAATTCGCGGCTGAAGAAAACCTTCTCCGGCAGCGTCAGGGGGCGGCTGGCGACTTCCCACTCGGTGGTCGGCTCGCCTTGGGCATCCAGCTTCTGGAAGGCTACCAGCAGGCGCCGCAGGTAATTTTCATTGTCCTGCGGATCGGTGACATCCACGAGCACGCGGGCTTTCGTCCCCTTGCCCACGGCGATCGAGCGCGCTTCATCGAAGATCGCTTCCGTGGTCGCGACCGCGGCACCTACCCCGTTTCCTCCGGTGATTCCGCGCAGCCCCACCGCCCCGAGGGTCAGGAGAAGGGAAATGATCGCGATTACCACGAGAAGCTCGATGAGACTGAAGCCTCCGGGGCGTCGTTGCTGGGGTGAAGTCATTGGCGGGGTTTTGTTTTGAGGACTTATGCTGTGCTTTCTGTCACGATGCAAGCCGGAATGTGTTTACATCGCGATTACCAAAAACGCGGGATCAGGAACCGTAGTGGCCTTTTTTCGGGCCATCCACCCAGGCCCAGGCGGAGCGCACCATGTCGCGGACATCCTTGTGGCGGGCTTCCCACCCTAAAACTTCCTTGGAATAAGATGGATCCGCAAGCAGTTGCGGCGGATCGCCCTCCCGGCGCGGGCCGTATTTCACCGGGACCGTGCGGCCGGTGACCTCTTCCACCGCGGAAATGATCTCTTTCACGGAGACCCCGACGCCCGTGCCCAGGTTGCATTGCACGGACTTGCCGCCCGCGGCCAGATGCTCCAGCGCCTTCGCGTGGGCTTCCGCCAGATCGTTCACATGGATGTAGTCCCGGATGCAGGTGCCGTCCGGGGTCGGGTAATCGGTGCCGAAGACATCCACGTGGGACACCTCGCCCGTCACGGCCATGAGCACGCGCGGGATCAGGTGGGTTTCCGGGTTGTGGTCCTCCCCGATCAGGCCGTCCTCGGCGCAGCCGCTGGCATTGAAATACCGCAGTGAAGCGCTGCGCAGGCCCCAGGCCCGGTCGCAATCCGCCAGCACCCATTCCAGCATCAGCTTGCTGCGGCCGTAGGGATTGATGGGATCCTGCTTGTTGCTTTCCACGATGGGAATGCTCTCCGGGACGCCGTAGGTGGCGCAGGTGGAGGAAAAGACGAAGTTCGTGCAGCCCTTCTCCTGCATCACCTCCAGCAGGGTCAGGGGCTCGGCGGTGTTGTTCCGGTAGTATTTCAGCGGGTTCGTCACCGATTCGCCCACGTAGGCGAAGGCGGCGAAATGCACCACCGCGCCGAAGGCATGGCGGTCGAAAAGCTCTTCCAGCAGGGCGCGGTCTCCCAGGTCGCCCACCACCAGTTCCACCCCTTCGTCCACGATCGCCTCCCGGTGACCGAAGACGAGATTATCCAGCACGACGACCTTGTAGCCCCGCGAGGCGAGCAGACGAACAGTGTGGGAGCCGATGTATCCGGCTCCGCCGGTGACGAGGACAGGGGCGGTCATGAAACGTGGTTTTATCAGCGTGACGCCCGGAGGAAATGGATTCCGCGGCAACCTGTCAACCCGCCCGCTGGACTTCGCACGAATCCGTTGAATAATTTCTTTCATCAACCGTTCCAAAAGCATGACCCGGACATCCCGCTGGCTAAAGGCCGCCGCCGCCTCGATTTTCGCCCTCGCCGCCACCTCCTGCTATTACGACCCCTACTATTCCGGCGGGGGCTACTACGATAGCGGCTACTACGGCGGAGGCGGAGGCGGCATCAGCACCACCTTCGTCTATACCAGCAACGACCGCTGGCTCTACGATCCCGTGGTCTATTGCTACTACGACCGCCACCGCGGCTGCTACTACGATCCCTACCTCTACGGCTACTACCCGGTCGGCTACTGCCCGCCGCCGCTCTACGGGGCCCACCACCCGCACGGCTGGCGTCCCGGCAGCGGCTACTGCCCGCCGCCCTCCGGCTACCGCAACCGCTACCTGAGCAACTACCGCGACCGCCTGGCCCAGCTCAAGAACCGCAATTACCGCTGGGCCCAGAACGTCCGGGAAAAGAACGACCGCGCCGCCGAAGCCCTGCGCAACCAACGCCTGCGCGCCGCCGCGAAGTACAAGGACGCCCAATATTACCAGAAGCAGCGCAACCAGAACATGCGCGCCAACCAGGCCCAGCGGCAGCAAAACCTGCGCGAGCGCCAGCAGCAGTTCAACGACAAGGTCCGCGGCCGGAACAATCCACAGCCGCAGATCCGGCAGCAACCCCGCGTCCAGCCGCAGCAGCGCCAGGCCCCGCAACGCCAGCAGATCCAGCGGCAGAGGAATCCCTACTACAACCAGGCGATCAATACCGGCGGCAATACCGCGCGCCAGGACAGGATCGCCCGCGCACATCCCCAGGAGGGCGTGGGCGGCTGGATGCCGAGGCCGAGGAAGCTCATCGCCGCTTCCGCGAGCACGATCACGGCAACGTCGAGGGTCGCGAGCACGACCAGCGCCGGCAAGGTGTTGGGCAGGATGTGGCCGGTGATGATGCGCCATTCGGGAACGCCCATGCCGCGGGCAGCCTGCACGAATTCGAGCGACCGGATGCGCATGGTTTCGCCCCGCACGAGGC
>CBFGVD010000299.1:0-4888 GCA_965651965.1 uncultured Verrucomicrobiaceae bacterium
CGGCGGAAGAAGAGCTTCTGCGAGGCGAAATCGGCGATGTAATGCAGCTCCTTCACCACCGTCTCCGCATGCCGGAGAAGCTCCAGGACCGCGGGTGCGCGCTGGCTTCCCACGAAGCCCGCCACGGCGTCCTCCACCGATTCCCGGTCGCGGAAAATCCGCAGGGCCACACACGTATTCAGGCGCAGCCAGAAATCCCGGTCCTCGTTCTCCAAAAAGGCAAGGCGCCGGAAACGATGCCACCCGCCGGTCTGGCACCAGACGGAGATTCCCGCAAGGTTCGCATCTCCCTGAAGCTCGCGTGCATATTGCTCGCAATCCCAGCCGATGAAGCTGGGGAATTCCCCCGCCCCCTCGTATTCCCGGCGCGCCTGCAACTCCACGAGCTTGCGGTGCGGCGTGCGGAAAAAGGCGCGGTTCAGCGGCAGGTAGCGGAAAAAATCGCTCTCCCCGTATTTCATGGAGAGGATGAAATTCGGGGAATCGATGCCCTTCAGCGCATCGGCCAGGGTCCGGCGGTGCCAGATGAGATCCCCCACCCTGTGTGCACCCACGGTCCAGGTCCGGAGGATCAGGGTTCGCCCGTGCTTCTCGAAGACGGGCAGGAGATCCCGCAGTAAACGGTTTGTCTCGCCTGCGCTCCGGACGTGGAGCCGGGTGCGGATGGGATCCTTCACATCCACGCCATCGCTCTCGCCGATGCGCAGCACCAGCCCGGCGACCTGGGGAAAGTCGTGCAGGAAACCGTCCACCAGCCCCCGGTAGAATTCCCCGAGACGCTCGCGGTGATTCCCGATCGCCGCGTCCACCGCCGGAGTCACGGGCAACACGTCGGACGTGATGTACAGTTGAAGCCCGGCCTCGCGGACGATGGCAAATATGGCTGAAAATTCCTCCCGGAGTACGGAAATCCGCGCCGCGGTTTCCGGTTCGTGGAGCGGATGGGATGCAAGGTGAGCCAAGTCATCCAGCGTCACGGCATTGTAGCCAGCTTCCACGGCTCCACGCGCGAAAACCCGCATGTCTTCCCTGATCCGGTCCCATTGTTCCCGCCGGGCCTCTCCCTCCGTGGCGAGGTGGGTGAAAGGAATCTTGGACCAATTGATGCGCCGGCTTTCATAGCCGCGGAAAAAGGGGCCAATCGCATCGATGAGAAAGATTCCCGGCGACATGTTCCTGTAACGTACGCGTCACCTTGAAGCAGGGGGAAGGCCGCGAATTTGACAGGATCGTTGCACATCCGGGGCCGCACGGAGGCACGGGCGCATATCGCACCATGGTTGATCCGCGGCGGGGCGGCAGGTTCCCGATGAAATGCCCCGCGCGCCATCATCCGGAGCTCGCTCCCCGGATAAAATACGCCCGCTCCGGATGCTCAGGATCGGCATGATCCCGAACGAAACAAAATGCGCCTTATTTATCCTCTGCGTCCGAGGCGGCGGCGGATTCGCGGTCCGGCAGGATTTCCTCCATCATCCGTTCGATGCCCGCCTCCGCCATCTCGCTCCGCTCGTAGATCGAACGCGCCTTGAGATACCAGGACAATGCGGAGCCGATCTGCTTGTCCTTCCGCTCCTCGAAGCTACGTGCCTTATCCAGCGCCAGGGTGAAATCGGCCACCTGACCCGAAAGTTTCTCGATCTCGCTGCCGAGCTTGGGGTCATCCGGGAATTCCTTTCTCAGATCGGCAAGCTGCTCCCAAGCCGCGTAGGGCTGGCCCATCTTGCTGAACTCGTTCGCTTTGCCGATGGCTGCCTCGATCCGGGTGAGATTCGTGATGATCTGCTTGAATGCTTCCTCCCGCGCCGCGTCGCCGGAAATGGAAGGTGCGAGTTCATACTGGCGGCGGAAGATCTCGCGGTAATTTCCTTCGCCCAGCAGTCGGTCGAAATCGTTCTTCGCCACGATCATCGTGCCCCCGGCTTCCACCAGCCGGTCGAATTCCTCGAGCTTCGGATTCTGCGGCCACACCTCCATGGCCTTTTCGATCTCCGCCTTCGCCTTGTCCGGCTCGCCGGCGGCCACGTGGTTTTTCGCGGACATGATATGCATGTCGCTCACCCGGGTATAGGTGGCAATGGCGGCCTCCGCTTTGGTGGCGTCGAAATCGCCGGAAGCCGCCTTCAGCTTGGCGGCGAGCTCCTTGGCGGCGGTGTAGTCCTTTACATCGAGGGCGGCGATGAGTTTGTAGGACTCGCGCACGAACTCCAGGACCTTCCGTTTGTCCTCGCGCGGCAAGGTCCGGATGGAAGGCATGAATTCGCCTGCCACGTAGGCCTCGCTCAAGCGTTTGGCCGCGCTCTGGAGTTCGTTTTTTTCCACCAGGAACTTGAAGGCTTCCACTCCCTGATCGACGTCGCGGATCGCCTCGCTGGCCAAGGCATCCAGCGCGGAGACCGTGGGGCTGGTGCCCAGGCTCTCGCTGAAGAGCTTCGACATGTCGGATTTCTTGTCGATGTGCAGCTTGCTGTCCCCGTCCTTGAAAACCTGATTGTAGAAACGCGAGGCCATCACGACGTGCTCGAAGCGCCGCTGGACGAAAAATTGCATCATCAGGGCCTGGTACTGGACCTTCGCCTGGAAGAGCTGGACCTCGCCCTTGGCCAGGTTCTCTTTTTTCATTCCATCGATCTCGGCGATGCGGCGTTCGCTGTCGCGGTAGTAAAGGGACGCGGTTCCGGAGCCTTCACCCTGGACGTTGCCGCCGTTATTCTGGGTGTTGCCGCCGTTGTTGTTCCCGTTGTTATTATTGTTGTTGTTCCCGTTATTGCCGTTCCGGTTGTTGCCGTTGCCGCCTCCGCCGAAGGAGCTGCGCTGGCCGGTGCGGGTTCCCTCGGCCTCCAGATCCGCATTGCGGATCACGCGCTGCTTTTCCGCTTCCATCGCGGCATTCAGGGCCCGGGTGGCGGCCACGTCCTTCTTCGCGAGCACGGCGGTATAGATCGCCTGGGAAAGGGAGTCGCAGAGTTTCGCATCGGCCGGGAAAGAAGAAGCCTTCGGCAGCAGGGCGACGCCCGCCGCGAAATCCGGCCCGCCGGGATGATGGGGGGAAACCTTCTCGAGGATTTCCCCGATGGTCGCGCGATACTCCTTCGCCGCCTCGGAGTTTTCCTCCGGTTCGTTGAGGTAGCGCTCGAAACGGGCGGCAAGCAAGCGGTTGTCCGTAGCCGCCCAGGTGTGCCCGTTCCAGGAAATCGTCTCTCCCGCGGGGTCGAAGAAGGGCAACTCGCTACCGAATGGAGAACTCCCCTGGCGCTGCTGGCCGGATGCGGCGCCGCTGCCTCCGGAACTTCCGCCGCTATCGCGCGCCGGGGCATCCGTGGCACGGTCCCGCACGTCGGGATGAAGCACCTGCGCGGGGGAAATGACTGCGGTGGCGAGCAGGGCTGAAAGGGCAAGGCGGGCTCTCATGGCAGGAGTCAGAGGGGATTGATGCCGGTGGCGACGGGGATTCCGCCGCGGTCGAACTTGACCTTGATGGCATAGCGCTTCTCGCGCTCGATGTTCACTTTCGAAAGCTTCGGCGGGATCATCACCCCCACGAATTCACTGTCGCCCGAAACGTCCACTTTCAGGCTGATCACCTGGCCCTTATCCGCGGTCCAGCGGAGCTGTCCATCCACCACTCCTTCGATCACGTACTCGTTTCCGCGCAGAGAGTTGCCGTTCTCGAGCATGTCGCTCATGTCGAGCGCGGTGGTGTCGGAGAAGGAATCGGACTTTTTCCCAAGCAACGCCTTCCCTCCGAAGAAGGCTGCGAGTACGAGGACGGCGATTCCAATGAGGAGGCCGGGGCTGATTCCGGAGCTGGCGCGACGAGCCATGATATTTGTAAAAAGAGTGGTTGGCGGATCAGGGCATTAACGTCCGCCGCGGGTGCAAGTTTCCACGATTTTTCCACAGGTTCACGCCTTTTTCTCCGCTAGTCCCATTGGTGGCGGCGGGTCCCGATCCACGCCGCGATCAACCCCGCGCCGATATGGAAGGCGAGGGTGTAAATACAAGCCTGGCCGGAGGAGAGGGTGGTATCGATCACCGCCTTCACCGAATCCAATACCTTCGGCTCCAGCGCGCTGACACTGCCCGACCACGCCCAGTAGGCGGAAATGAAAGGGCGGGTGAAAACCTCGATCGCTCCCGGCAGCGCCAGCACCGCGCCGGACAGGGGAAGCTGGAAGCCCACGAGGTAGATCGAAAGCAACGAGGCCTGCTCCGCGGTCCGCATCAGCGAGGAAATTCCCAGGCAGATCGCCGTCATGCCCGCATTCACCAGCAGCAAGAAGAGCAGGTGGCTCTCGAAGCCCCCCGTCCCGCCCCGGAAAGGCGCGAAGACATTCACGAACACTCCCATCCACAGGGACTGAGCCAGCACCAGGCAACCCAGGAAGGTCACCTTGCTCGCCAGATAGGCGGAGGGCCTCAGGCCGCCGAATTTTTCTTTCTCGAAAACCTGCCGCTCACCCGCGATCTCCCGCGCCGAATTGTTCGAGGCCATCAAGGAAAGCAGGATCACTTGGAACATGATGATCCCGGACACCGCGGAGCCGACCTGCATTTGATCGCTCCGAACCATCCGCTGCTCTCCGATCTCTTCCTCGATGTTCGTCTGGCGGGTGTCCGAGTAGCTTGCGATCGGTTTCCTCGCGTTTTCTGAAAAGAGGGTCACGAGCACCGGGAAGCAAAGAAGGATGGCAAGCTGGAGGAAGACCTGTCCGCGGTCCCGGAAAAAGATCCGCCAGCGCCGCGAGAGCAAGGTGGTGAACTGGGTGAAAAAGCCCGGCATGCGGACCCGCGCGGACTCCTGCCGGGTCCCGACCGGTCGGGTGGCGGCGGGATCCGCCTCCTCTTCCCGCCGCGGGAGCTCCAGGCTGCCCGCATCGAGGAGCCG
>CBFGVD010000300.1:0-4885 GCA_965651965.1 uncultured Verrucomicrobiaceae bacterium
CGAAGACGACGCCGAATTTCTTGGCGAACTCGACCGAGCGGGACTGCATCACCTTCGATCCGGAGGATGCCATTTCCAGCATCTCGTCGTAGGAAATTTCCGGCAGCTTGCGCGCGTTCTTCACGATCCGCGGGTCGCAGGTATAGACGCCGTCCACGTCCGTGAGGATCTGGCACACGTCCGCCTTCAATGCGGCGGAAATGGCGATCGCGGTCAGGTCCGAACCCCCGCGGCCGAGCGTGTGGATCATGCCCTCGGGCGTGACGCCTTGGAAACCGGCGACCACGAGGGTCTTCCCCTCCTCCAGCGAGCGCTTCATGAACACCGGGTCGATGTCCTGGATGCGCCCGCGGGTGTGGGAGCCCGTGGTGAAAATCCCCGCCTGGCGGCCGGTCACGGAAACGGCTTCCAGACCCGCCTCGTGGAGGGCCATGGAAACCAGCGCGATCGACTGCTGCTCGCCGGTGGCCAGCAGCACGTCCATCTCCCGCTCGGAGGGGGTGTCGCTGAATTCCTTGGCCATCTTGATCAGGCCGTCCGTCACGCCGGACATGGCGGAAACGACGGCCACCACCTGGTTGCCCTCGTCGCGGGTGCGTTTGACCCGCGCGGCGACGTTGCGCATGCGGTCGATGGAGCCGACGGAAGTGCCGCCGTATTTTTGCACGATGAGGGCCATGGCCGGTGGAACGGGCCGGGAGTGAAGGAGACCCGGCCCGCCTTGGCAAGCCCGGGGTAGGGCATCCCCACGACCGGGGCAGTGCACTTGCCGGGCTTGTTCCCGCTCCGGGTGACGCCCCCGTCGCGCCAAAACGCGTGCTTTGCGAAGGCCGCGCGGCATCCCATCCTCCCCGCGCATGCCATTCCCGCCCGGCTTCCTCTTCGGCACGGCGAACGCCGACCACCAGGTGGAGGCGCATGATCCGGAGCGGGAGGACGTGTGGGACCTGTGGGAACGCTGCCAGGGCCTGACCCCGCGCGGCCGGGGCACGGATTTCGGCAACCGCTACGAGCAGGACATCGCCGCCGCCGCGGGGATGGGTTGCAAGCTCTTCCGCTTCTCCATCGCCTGGGCCCGGGTGGAGACCGCGGCGGGCGTGTACGACGAGGCGGAACTGGCCCGCTACCGCCGCATCGCGGAGTGCATCCGCGGCCACGGCATGCAGGTCATGGTCACGCTGCACCACTTCGTCTGGCCGGTCTGGCTGGAGCGGGACCACGGCGGGATGATCGGGGAGGCTTTCCCCGATCTCTTCGCCGCCTATGCCGGAAAGGTCGCGGAAACCCTGGGCGATCTGGCGGACTGGTGGATCACCTTCAACGAGCCGAGCCAGCTCACCTTCGGCTACATCAAGCCCTGGTGGCAGAACCGCTACTACATGCCCCCGGGCCTGCCGCGGGGCACCGGAGTGGAGACCGAGGCGGAAGCCGTGGGCAAGCTGGTGCCGAATCTCTTCCGCGCCCACGCCCGTGCCCGCAGCCGCATCCGCGCCCTCCACCCCGCGGCAAAGGTGGGCGTGAATCCGCTCGTCACCGGCTTCCCCACCTGGCTCCAGATGCTCATGGACTGGGGTGCCTGCCACCGCGGGCTTTCCGAAGCGGTCTTCAAATTCACCACCAAGGGCGCGCTGGTCAGCGAGCGCGCGGAGGTGGACCTCGTCATCGGCGGCATCACGCAGGGAGACCAGACCCGCTTCGAATTCAGCGATCCCTACCTGCGCACGGGGAAGGCGGTGCTCGTGCTGGAGGGTTACGAGGGTGGCGATCTCCCCTCCCTCTCCGGAAAGGAGGTCGGCGTCATCGGCCTCGGCAACCAGCCGCAGGCTTGGAAACGCGACCTGCCGCCGCAGGCGAGGAAAAGGATGTTCCCGGACTACGACCAGGCCCGGCGGGCGCTGGCGGAGGGCAGGATCCAGGCGGTGTACGGGGACGCCTTTTTCCTTCTCCCCTTCGAGCTGAAGGACCGCGGGCGCTACCGCTTCCTCGCCACCGGCTTGAGCGAAGAGCACTACGTGGTGGCCGCCCCGCACGGCCACGCCCGCCTGCTGGGGCGGGTGAACCGCGCCATCGCCGATTTCCAGCCCGATCTCGCCCTCGCCTGCGAGGTGCCGTGGATTTCCCGGCCGGAGGAAGTGGCGGAAGATATCCGCCGCCCGCTCTCGCTGCACGAGGTCTTCGCCGGGGGTGACAGCCTGCCGGAAAGCATGTCCACCGGCCGCGGTATCCGCCGCATCAAACGCCGCGGACGCATCCGCATCGGCATCCGCCGGGATGCGCCCGGCGTGTCCCCCGCCTGCGGGGCGGAGGGACTGGAACTGAAACTCGCAAGACGGATCGCGCGGGAAGTGCTGGGCGATGAAACGAAGCTCGATATCGAGCCCGTCGACCCCTGCGACCGGCTCGAAGTGCTGGAATCGAAATCCGGCTGGCTGAACTGGGCCTGGCGCTTCTGGGGTACCACCAGCCTGATCGCGAATGCCAACTGGTGGTACCTGGGCACCTCCGGGAAATTGCCGGAAGAGCTCTGCCCGCCGGAGGCCGTCGGCGCGCAGGACTTCGTCGGCTTGGATTATTACTGGGGCTTGCCCACCTGGCGCCTGCACCGTTTCCGCCTGCTGGAGGAGGCGGCGCACGGCCGCTTCCTGCGCGCTCCGGTGTGGCCTCAGGGGCTCTACCACGCGCTGCAGCGCTTCCACCGCTGGTTTCCGGGCCAGGAGCTGCTGGTCGTGGAAAACGGCTGCGTCCCTTCCGCGGACGGCATGAGCCGCGGGGAATACATCAAGGCACATCTGGCCCAAGTGGAGCGCGCGCTCGCCAAGGGCGTGCCGGTGAAGGCATACAACTACTGGTCCATCACCTCGAACCGCGAGTGGGGCCATGCCTTCGATCCCAATACCGACTTCGGCCTCTATTTCGTGGATCTGGACAAGGACCCCGCCCTGCAACGCAGGGAAACTCCGGAGGCCGCCCTCTACCGGGATCTGGTCCGGAGCAAAACCGCGTCTTGAAGCATCGTGTCCGCGCTCCAGGGGGCGAGACACACGGCGATTTCCCTAAGGTCCGGTCTTCACCTCGATGCCTGCGTTTGCCAACCGTTCGTAAAGCCGCTTCGTCCGGAGTACCGGCCACCAGCGGTAGAGCAGGATATCCAGCGGATGCCACATGGCGACCCAGCCGAGGATGGCCAGTCCCTCCCGCGCGATCCCGTGCCAGGTGCCCGGCCCCGGCGTGAAAAGCGTGGCCACCGCGTGGCAGGCGGCCAGAAAGGCCAGCCCGATCAGCAGACTGCTCCGTCCGAGCTTCACGAGCTGCCTCAGTTCGAGCCCCGTAACTTCCGCGCGATAGCCGAAGTAGTTTTTCAGGGCCTCCTTCACCGTGGATCGTGCATCTTCCGCCCCCGTGTCCGGCTGCCGCGCGAGATGGATCACCAGGCAGATGTCCGCTTTCCGCGGCACCTCGCGCGCCCAGCCGACGATGAACTCCTCGGCATCGCGGTCGAGATCCCGCTCGCGGAAGGGTGAGGGATCCATCGAGTTGAAGAGCTGGCCGAGTTCGGCGAGCTTCAGTTCGATCGGCGGAACGCTGGCGGCTTGCTTCACGGGGGAAGCCAGCCTAACATCGCAGAGCCCCTGATAGCCAGCGCCGATGCCAGACGCCCAAGCCTTTTCCGACACCCCCGGCCTGATGAAGGCGCTCGGCACGGCCCTGGGGCTGGGACTGCTCGTCGGTCTCCAGCGGGAATGGGTGCGGGACCGCGTGGCGGGCATCCGCACCTTCGCCCTCATCGGCCTTTTCGGCGGGCTGGCCGCGATGCTCGGGCTGGCCTTCGGTCCCTGGGTCATCGCCGCGGCCCTGCTGGCCTGCGCCGCCATCGTCATCACCGGGAATCTCGCCGCCATGCGTCAGGGAGAGACGGATGCCGGCATGACCACCGAAGTCGCCGCGGTAGCCGTCTTCCTGATCGGCGTGATCTGCGTGCTCGGCCAGTATGCCGTGGCGGTCGCTTGTGCCGGCACGGTGATGGTGCTGCTCCAGATCAAGAAGCCCCTCCACTCCATGGTACGGAAGATCGGGGAGGACGACCTGCGCGAGATCGCACGGCTGGTGCTGGCGGGGCTGGTGATCCTGCCCCTGCTGCCGAACCGGAACATGGGCTACCTGGACGTCCTCAATCCTTTCAAAATCTGGCTGATGGTCGTGCTGATCGTCGGCATCAGCCTGGCGGCCTACCTCGCCGGGAAATTCCTGGGCGGCACCCGCGGGGCCATCCTCTCCGGAGTGCTGGGGGGCCTGATCTCCAGCACGGCCACGACCGCCAGCGTCTCCCGCCGCAGCCGGGCGCAGGGCACCGCCGGGCTCTCGCTCGCCGCCATCGTCCTCACCGCATCCGCGGTGGTTTTCATCCGGGTGATCGCCGAAGTGATGGTCGCGGCACCGGGGCAGAGCCGCGAGCTCCTGCCGCCCCTGCTGGCGATGATGGCCTGGACCTCCGCGGTCGCCTGGGTGGCCCACCGCCTGGCCGCGAAATCCGAGCAGCCGGAAGCCCGGGAAAGCACGCCTTCAGAGCTGAAAGGAGCCGTCGTCTTCGGGCTGCTCTACGTCGTCGTGCTCTATGGCGTGGCGCTCGCGAAGGACCATTTCGGCACTTCCGGACTCTACGTGGTGGCCGCCATCTCAGGTCTCACGGATATGGATGCCATCACACTCTCCACCGCCGGCCTGGTCTCGGGCGGGCATGTGGAAGCCGCCACCGGCTGGCGCGTGATCCTCCTGGGGGGGCTGGCCAATCTGGTCTTCAAGGGCGGGCTGGCCGCGGTGCTGGGCTCCCGGGACTACATCCGCCCGGTCCTGGCCGGACTCGCGGCGGCGCTGGCGGGCGGCACCG
>CBFGVD010000301.1:0-4857 GCA_965651965.1 uncultured Verrucomicrobiaceae bacterium
CCGTGCCGTGCGCCGGTCGATCAGGCGCGCCCAGGTGACGACCCGCGGGTATTCATTCCCCCAGGTGCGGGAGCCCGGCTCCTCCGGCCGGTCGGAGAGCCAGAAAATCCCGCGATCCGTGATGTCCGGCTCAAAACGGTCCCTGCGATAAAAGATCGCGGCGTATTCGCCTCCTTCCTTCCCATCGTCCCTGCCCGCGCCGGTGAAGGCGTAGTCGGGCAGGGAGGCGCGGAGATCGGCGCATTGGCCGTGCAGCGCTTCCTGGATGCCCAATACGTCTGGATCGATGGCGCGGATCGTCTTGACCACGCCGTGGATGCGGTTCGGCCAGGCGCGCCAGGGCTCATCCACCGGCCCTTCGTAGCGGATGTTGAAGCTGGCCAAGGTCAGGCGCAGCGGCCCGTCGGGCTCCATGGCCAGGGCACGGGGAGGCTTTTCCTCCCGGCAGGCGGAAAGGAGCGGCAGCAAAAGCAGCAGGGCGAGCGGACGAAAGCCGGGAATCATTCGTAGGTGTATTCTCCCGAGACGCGGATGGCCCCGGCATTCCCGCGACGCAAGGACTTTTCCCCGGCGCGGGCGTCGTTTTCGGGGAGCTTCGGCTCAGACCGCCGCGTCCAGCTTCGGGATCGCCTCCAGCAGCTTGCGGGTGTAAGCATTCCGCGGATTCGCGAAGAGTTCTTCCGCCCCGGCTTCCTCGACGATTTTCCCCTTGTACATCACCACGATCCTATCGGCCAGGTAGCGGACCACCCCCAGGTCGTGGGTAATGAAAATCATCGTCAGGCCCAGCTCGGCGCGGAGCTTTTTCAGCAAATTGAGGATCTGGGACTGGATCGAAACATCGAGCGCGGAAACCGGTTCGTCCGCGATCACGAGTTTCGGTTCCGGAGCCAGGGCCCGGGCGATGGCGATGCGCTGGCGCTGGCCGCCCGAAAATTCGTGGGGGTATTTCCGCTGGAAACGCGGATCGAGCCCCACGGTTTCCATCAGTTTCGCCACACGCTGCTCCATCGCCTTGCCGCCGATACCCGGGTGGCGCTGCCGGATCGCCTCCGCAAGCGTCTGGAACACGGTCATCCGGGGGTTCAGGGAAGCGTAGGGATCCTGGAAGATCATCTGGAAGTCCAGCCGCCGCTTGCGCACCTCGCCCGGAGGGAGTAGCGCCAGATCCTCGCCGTTCAGCACGATCGAACCCGCCGTGGGACGCAGGAGCTGCATCACCGTGCGGGAAAGCGTGGATTTCCCGCACCCGGATTCGCCCACCAGGCCCAGGATCTCGCCTTTTTCAATGGAAAGGCTCACGCCATCGACCGCACGCACCGTCTCGATCACCGGAGCAAAGACGGAACCGGCGCGTTTGCGGAAGTGGGTCTGGAGATCGCGGATTTCGAGGTATGCCACGGGCTTTTCAAAGCATGACACGCTCCCTCCGGCACGGAAAAAAGTCCGGGGCGGCGGAATCCCCGCGCCGGGCGGAGCTTGCAAGGTTCAAGCCGGGCGGCAGGGCGGGGGAGGGAGGTATGCGGAACCAAGAGAAAAAGACATGTCGGACGGCGTGCGGATGCGGCTCCGCCTTTGTCCCGCGGTGTCCCTACCGCGGAGGCCGGAGCCGCATCCATGCGAGGCCTTGCGGCCACGCCACTTGTCTCGACACACCGAAACAATCTTTTTCATTTCGCCACCGCCGGGACATTACCGGGGGATGGCGGGCGACGGATGGGGAGGAAGAAAAGAAACGGGCTCAACGCCGCCGCCTCAGCAGCATGCAAAAGCCCGCCACCGAGACGGCAATATGGAGGGCTGAAGGCTCCGGGACCGGTACATGGCTCTGTACCGGCACTACGGGGCGGGACAACACCTCGTTTGCCGAGGCTCCGGAGAGGAAGCTTAGCAAAAGGAGAAGGAAAGTCGGAATGGAGGGGGAAGCGAGGGGGCCAGGGGCTTGCATGCAGCTGCGGGAATCCAGGTTTGGGCGACCTGTTGATTTAACTGCATGCAGCGTGCCAGATAGAGGAATTGTTAAAGATTGATTGAATGTCAGGAAGATTCGGGCGGTCCTTGCTGCGGGAGTAGCCTGGGGATGGCTGAAAAGGTTTCAGCGTCCCGGCAAGAGTTGCAGGTTTGAAACGCGGGGCTCACTCATCGTCCGGCTCTTCCTCCAAGGCCCTCTTGAGCCGGGAAACTTCTTCCTTCAGCTTGCCGATTTCCCGTTCCTGGCGGGAGAGACGGCGCTGGAGCTGGACAAGACGCCGTTCGACCGGGACTTCCGGCCGGGCTTCCTCTCCGGTGTTCTTCTCCTCCCGGGCGGTCTCCTGCGGCGGCCGGATGCTCACGGCGCGCTTTTCCCCGCGGCGCAGAATTTCCAGCACCAGCGTGCTGCCTTCCTTGCCGGAGTGGGCCACCGCGGCCTTCAGTTGCTCCAAGGTCGAGATATCTTCGCCGTTCGCCGTCAGGATGATGTCGTTCATCCGCAGGCCCGCCCGGGCGGCGGGAGAACCCCCGGCGACCATGCTCACGCGGGTGCCTGCTTTTTCACCGAGACCGAGATGATCCCGCACGAACGGCGGCAAGGGTTCCACCGAGACGCCGATGATCCAAGCGGGTTTTCCCCCGTCCGCCTTGCCGGGCTCCGCCAGCAGCATGTCCCGGCGGGCGTGTTCCTGGATCATCTGCCGGAGTGTCTCCAGGTCGTCGGGATTTTCGGCATGGTGTCGGAGGACCTCGGGCGGGACGTCATCGCCCCTCTGAAGTTCTTTCCGGAGCAGTTCCTCCATATCCATGGGTTCTTCCACGGGATCGGGCTGCACGGGGATTTCCTTGAATTCCTGGGCGGGAAGGGCCGGCATCAGCCCGGCGGCGGCCAGGAGGGCGGCAGGGATGAATCGGATCGTTTTCATGGCGTTGGAGGAAAGCGAGCCTGACAGGGCGGTCTTGTCTTTTCACGTGGCGAAAAAGCAGCGCCCCGGCGGACGCTTGACCCGGTGGCGGCAGCTTGCGAGCAATGGGAGCGCATGAAAACCCTGCTCCTGCTGCTTCCCGTTCTCGCGCTGCCGCTGCGGGCAGAGCCCGCGGATTCCGATCTGCTGAAATATGTAAGGGAGCGGGCCTCGCTGGAACGGGTCACGCCGGTACCGGTGGATGCCAAGCCCGCTCCGTTCGGACCCTGCGGCCCTGCCGCGGGGGGACTCCGCGGGCCGCAGTTTTTTGACGTGTATGCGGACGATTCCGCGGTGATGCCGCTCTTCGATCCCTGGGGGAAATTCCCCGAAGGGAGCGTGATCCTGAAGGAGCAGCGCAACGGCGCAAAAAGATTCTTCGCCGGCATGATCAAACGGGAGCAAGGCTATTTCCCGGAGTCGGGAGATTGGGAGTTTTTCGCCGCCGATCAGGACGCGTCCAAGATCTTGGAGCGGGGGAAATTGCAAAATTGCGCGGGATGCCACGGGGAATTTTCAAAGGGCGGGTTCGTGGCGCGCATCGGCTATACCTTTCCCGCCCAGGTGTCCGGCGGCCGGATCGTGCTGCACTCCAGCAAGGCGACGGTGGAAGGGGAAAAGCTCCATTACGAATCCCAGGAGAACAAGAACACGCTGGGCTACTGGGTGAATGCCGCGGACAAGGCGCACTGGAACTTCGAAGCGAAGAAACCCGGCGTTTATGCGATCCATGTCTGGCAGGGCTGCGGCAAGGGCAGCGCGGGCAGCGAGGTGGAGATCTCTTGTGCCGGGCAGCGCAGCCGTTTCACGGTGGAGGAAACGGGGCACTTCCAGAACTTCAAGGAGCGCAAGGTGGGGAAGGTCCGCTTCGGGAAAGCGGGCCCGCAAAAACTGGAAGTGCGCGCCCTGTCCAAACCGGGAGCGGCGGTGATGGACCTGCGTCTGGTGGTGCTGGTGCCGGAGCCTTGAAGTCGCCGCCGGCCGGGCTTCGTTCAAAGGCGGTGGCCCATGCGCTCGCGCTTGGTTTCCAGATAGCGGGCATTGTGGGGATTGGCGGGGAGCTTGATGGGAAGCTGCTCCACGATCTCCAGACCGTATCCCTCCAGCCCGACGACTTTCTTCGGGTTGTTCGTAAGCAGGCGGATGCGGCGCACGCCGAGATCGCAGAGGATCTGTGCACCCATGCCGTAGTCCCGCAAATCGGAGCCGAAGCCGAGCTTTTCATTCGCCTCCACGGTATCGAGGCCTTCTTCCTGGAGCTTGTAGGCGTGGATCTTGGCCGCCAGGCCGATCCCGCGGCCTTCCTGGCGGAGGTAGAGCAGCACGCCGCCTTCCTTGGCGATCCGCTCCATGGCGGCATCGAGCTGGCCGCCGCAATCGCAACGCTGGGAAAGAAAAACGTCGCCGGTAAGACATTCCGAGTGCACGCGGACGAGCACCGGCTTGGAAGAATCGATCTCGCCGCGGACGAGGGCGAGGTGGTGGGAGCCATCCGTCTCCACGCGGTAGAGGTGGCAGGTGAATTCGCCGTGGTCGGTGGGCAGACCGATGGTTTCCTCGCGCACCACGAGTTTCTCGGATTTGCGGCGCCACTGGATGAGCTGGGCGATGGTGCATGCCTTCAGGCCGTGGGTCTTCTGGAAATCGCCGAGATCTCCCACGCGACCCATGGTGCCGTCCTCGTTCATGATCTCGCAGATCACGCCGGCGGGCGCTTGCCCGGCCAGACGGGCGAGGTCGATGGCGGCCTCCGTGTGGCCGGCACGGCGCAGCACGCCGCCGTCCCGCGCCTGGATAGGGAAGACGTGGCCCGGGTGGACGAAGTCTTCCGGACCGGCCAGGGGATCGGCCAGCAGGTTCACGCAGCGCGCGCGGTCCGCGGAAGAAATGCCCGTGGTGATGCCCTTCGCGGCATCCACGG
>CBFGVD010000302.1:0-4838 GCA_965651965.1 uncultured Verrucomicrobiaceae bacterium
AACGAGTCTTTCCGCGGCCCGGAGGGGCTGGAGAAGTTCAAAGCCGAACTCGGATCCTATCTGGATGCCCAGAAAGCCGCGAACTACAGCGGCGAGGGCGCTCCCCGGCTGGTGCTTTTCTCCCCTGTCGCTCAGGAGGATTTGAAGAGTCCCGATTTTTCCGACGGCAAGGCGAACAATGCCAATCTGGAACTCTACACCAAGGCCATGGCGGAGGTGGCGAAGCAAAAGGGCGTGCCCTTCGTGGATCTTTTCAGCGCCTCGAAGGATCTCTATGCGAAAGCCGGTTCCCCGCTCACGATCAACGGCATCCACCTGACCGAGGAAGGCGACCGCCAGCTCGCTCCGGTGCAGTTCAGGGCGCTCTTCGGCAAGGAGCCGCCCTCCTTCGAAGATCCCCTGCTCGGCAAGATCCGCGCGGCCGTGCTGGACAAGAACAACGAGTGGCACCACCGCTACCGCACCGTCGATCAATACAATATCTACGGCGACCGCTCCCGCATTGCCTACGAAGGCGTGACGAATGCCACCACCCTGGGCGAGGAGATGGCCCAGCGCGACGTGAAGACCGCCAACCGCGACAAACGCGTGTGGGCCGTGGCGAAGGGCGGCAATCTCAAGGTGACCGACGACAACCTGCCGGAGGTGAATCTGGTCCCGCCGAACCGGAAGGACGAGGTGCCCTACCTCGGCGGGGAAGAAGCGATCCAGCACCTGAAACTGGCCCCGGGCTGCAAGGTGGAGCTCGCGGCCTCCGAGGAGACCTTCCCGGAATTCGTCAATCCCGTGCAGATGAATTTCGACACCCGCGGCCGCCTCTGGGTCGCGGTCTGGCCGAACTATCCCGAAACCTCTCCCACCACGAAGGTCTTCGACAAGCTGCTGGTCTGCGACCTGGACCCGGAGACGGGCAAGGTGGCGAAGATGACCACCTTTGCCGACGGGCTGAACTGCCCCACCGGCTTCCAGTTCTACAAGGACGGCGTGCTGCTGATGCAGTCTCCCGATCTCTGGTTCATCCGGGATAGCGACGGCGACGGGAAGGCGGACCAGAAGGAGCGCGTGCTCCACGGCCTCGATGCGGCGGATTCCCACCACGAGACGAATTCCATGTGCCTGGAGCCCGGTGGCGCGGTCTATCTGAGCGACGGCGTCTTCCACCGCAGCAACGTGGAGACCTTCGACGGCCCGGTGCGGAACCGGGACGGCGCGATCTACCGCTACGAGCCGAATACCGGCAAATTCATGCGCCATGCGCCCTACGGCTTCGCGAACCCGCACGGCCGGGTTTTCGACTACTGGGGCAACGATCTGATCACCGATGCGACGGGGAATGCGAATTACTTCGGCCCGGCGATGAGCGGGCATCTGGATGAAGGAGCCCACCCGGGGATGCAGCAGTTCTGGAACCGGCCCTCCCGCCCCTGCCCGGGCACGGCGATCCTGAGCAGCCGCCATTTCCCGGATGACTGGCAGGGCCTGTTCCTGAATGCGAATGTCATCAGCATCCAGGGCATCTTCCGCGCGAAGCTGAGCGAGGAAGGCTCCGGGCTGAAAGGCGAGACGCTGGAGCATCTCATCACCACGGACATCGCGAAGAACCCGAACTTCCGCCCCTCCGGGATGGCGGTGGCGCCGGACGGCTCGCTCTATTTCATGGATTGGGCGCAGATGCTCATCGGCCACCTGCAGCACCACCTGCGCGATCCGAACCGCGACCACCAGCACGGCCGGCTCTACCGCATCACCTACGAGGGCCGCCCCCTGCTCCAGCCGAAGAAGATCCACGGCGAGCCCGTGGCCGCCCTGCTGGAACTCCTCAAGGAGCCTGAGAACGACGTGCGCATGCGCGCGAAAATCGAGCTCGGCGGGCGCGACACGAAGGAAGTGATCCGCGGCGTGAAGGCATGGATCCATACCCTCGACCCGGAGGATGCCGCCTTCGAGCACCACATGCTGGAAGCCCTGTGGGTCCACCAGTGGCACAACGTGGTGGACCTGCCCTTGCTCGAGCGCATGCTCAAGTCCCCCGAACCCCGCGCCCGCGCCCAGGCCGTGCGCGTGATGGGCTACTGGCGGGACCGCGTGCCGCAGGCCCTGCCCTGGTTGAAGGCCGCCGCGGAGGATGAAGCCCCGCGCGTGCGCCTGGAGGCGATCCGCGTGGCAAGCTACTTCCGCACCTGGGAAGCGGCGGATGCCGCGCTGGCCGCGCTCAAGCACCCGCAGGACTACTACATCGGCTATTGCCTGAAGGAGACCATGCGCCAGCTCCAGCCCTGGTGGAAGCAGGCGATTTCCGATGGCAAGGCCCTGGCCGCGGACAACCCCTCGGGCGTGGAATACGTGATGGGCTCCGTGAGCGGCGCGGACCTGGCGAAGTTGCCGAAGTCCCCCGTGACGCTGACGGCCCTGCTCACCCGGGAGGACGTGCCGCAGGCGCAGCGCATGCAGGCGCTCGCGGATCTGGCCCAGCTCAAGGGGGCCTCCCCGCTGGAGACGCTGCTGGCGACTCTCAAGCCCATCGCCGGGAAAGAGGGCGGCGCGACCGCGGATCTCTGCCGCCTGCTGCTGCTCCAGCCCGCCGCGGAGCTGAAAGCCGCCCGCGCGGGCCTGCAGGAGCTCGTCTCCGCGAAAAATTCCCCGAAGGTCCGGCAGACCGCCTTGGCAGCCCTGATCTCCTCGGACGGGACGCTGGACCCGGCATGGAGCGAGGCGGTGAAATCCCCCGCCGCGCTGGAGGATTTCCTGGAAGCCCTGCCGCTGGTGGCGGATCCCGCGCTGCGCTCCGGCGCCTTCGGCAAGGTGATGCCGCTGCTTTCCAGCTATCCGCCCCGGGTCGCGGCGGCCCTTTCCGGGTCCGGCACGGGCGCTGCCCGCTACGTCCGCATCGAGCTGCCGCGCCGCGGCACCCTCACGCTCGCGGAAGTGGAAGTGACGGCCAACGGCGTGAACGTGGCGGGGAAGGGTAGCGCCAGCCAGTCCAGCACCGCGAACGCCGGTGTCGCGAGCCGGGCCATCGACGGCCGCACGGACGCGGACTTCGAGTCCGGGACCCAGACCCACTCCGAGGAAGGCGAGCGGAATCCCTGGTGGGAGCTTGATTTGAAAAGCGACCAACCCGTCTCCGCCGTGACCGTATGGAATCGCGCGGGCTACGAGGACCGCTTGGACAAGTTCACCCTCACGGTGCTGGATGCGAACCGGAAGGAGATTTTCAGGAAGACGGCCGTCCCCGCGCCGCGGCTTTCCAGCAAGATCGCCGTGCCGCCTTCCGATCCCGCGGGCGGGCTGCGCCGGGCGGCGATCCATGCGCTCGTCAGCCTGGGCAAGGAGCCGCAGCAGGTCTTCGCCGGGCTGGCCGGCTTGATCCGGAAGAACGAACAGGTGACGGACGCGGCGAAGGCGATCTCCCGCCTGCCGCGGGATGCGTGGTCGAAGGAGCTGGCCGACCCCGTGGCGGGCAGCCTGGTGAATTGGGCCCGCAAGGTTCCGGCGGAGGAACGCACCACCCAGGATTACATCGAGGTCGTGCAGGTGGCGAACGAGATGACCGCCCTGATGCCGCCGGACCGCGCCGCCGTCGCCCGCAAGGTGCTGCGCGACCTGCGGGTGAATGTCTTCGTGGTGAAGGCGGTGCCGGAGCAGCTCCGCTTCGATACCAAGCAGCTGGTGGTGGAAGCCGGCAAGCCCTTCCAGGTCATCTTCGAGAATCCGGATGCCATGCCGCACAACCTCGTCTTCGTGCAGCCCGGCACCTTTCAGGCGGTCGCGGAGGCCGTGCAGGCGCAGGCTCCGGACAAGCTGGACAGCCAGGGCCGGGCCTACGTGCCGGACAAGGACCCGCGGGTCATCGCCGCGACCAAGCTCCTCGAAGCCGGCCAGAAGGAAACGCTGAGCCTCACCGCCCCGGAGAAGGAGGGGACCTATGAATTCGTCTGCACCTTCCCCGGCCACTGGGCGATCATGCACGGCAAGCTGATCGTGACGAAAAACGTGGATGCCTATCTTCAGGCCCATCCGGAGGCGGCGGCCAAGTAGATCGACAGGACGGATGAGCCATCCGTAAAGCCGTCGCGAGCTCCTCGTGAGTGCAGGGTTCCGCTCCAATCGGCACGGAACCGCGGCATATCCGCGGCATGTGCCAGTGACCCTCACCCCCGCCCCGGCCGGGAGCAATTTCTCCCGGCTGCTGCGCCACGCGCCGAACGGCGAGTACAGCGGTGTTCTTCTTTCTCGGGAATCAGGATGAGATCCAGAAACTCATCCGCCCGGACGGCTGAGGGCCGGGCGAGCCGGAGGAGGGTCAATGCCCCTTCAACCCGAAGATCTTCTCCGTCTGGGCGGCGGCCTTGATCTTGTGGATGTCCTTCACATAAGCGGCCACGGTGCCGAGCGCGGCCACCAGGGCGGCCCAGTCGTCGCCGTAGCCCGCACCGGGCAGGATGTCCGGGACCATGTCCGCGGGGAGAATCAGGTAGCCCAGGGCACCCATGATCACGCCCTTCGCCCAGGCGGGGGTGTCCTTGTCCCGCAGGCAGTGGTAGAGTGTGATGGCGGTGAGGATCGTTTTCCGCCCGGCCACCAGGGCATAGCGGGAGAGCTTCCGCCAGAGATTCGGGGCGGAGTACCAGTGCTGCGCTCGGTAGCGGGCGGGAAGATGCGGCGGCATGGGCGGATTATTGGCTCACCGGACCCATGGTCCCTTGGGAGGGCGGCGTTTCGGAAGCGGGAGCTCCCTGCTGCGGCTCCAGGGCGATGCCCTCCGCGGCGGCGAAATCGGCGAGCGCCATGTCCGCCAGCGCCTTTTGCTCGGCCTCCTTCACAACCGTACCGCTCAT
>CBFGVD010000303.1:0-4830 GCA_965651965.1 uncultured Verrucomicrobiaceae bacterium
AACACCCGTCCGCGAGGTCTGGCCCGCCTTTCCGGTGGCGGAGGCGAGCTTCGCCCGACTCCTGTCCCACCAGTGCGGGCTCGCCGCGCTCGACCGGAAGGTCTCGATCCGGGACCACGCGGAAGTCGTGGCCGCCATCGAGGCCCAGGCACCGGCCTGGCGGCCGGGCGAGGGCCACGGCTACCACCCCCGGACCTTCGGCGCGCTGCTGGAGGAGCCGGTCCGGCGCTTGACCGGCAAGCCGCTGGGGCAGCTTTGGCGGGAGAAGCTCGCCGCTCCGCTCGGGCTGGAATTCTGGATCGGCCTGCCGGAGGAGGAGTGGCCGCGGGTGGGGAGGCTGTATCCCGGCAAGGCTTCCCCGGAGGATCTGAGAAGCGGCTTCTACAAGGAATTCAACACGGAGGGATCCCTCACGCGCAGGGCCTTCGGCTCGCCGCGAGGGCTCAATTCCGTTCAGGAAATGAACGAACCGGCGGCATGGTCCGGCGGTTTCCCGGCCATGGGCGGGGTGGGCACGGCGGGAGCCCTGGCCAAGTTCTACCAGGCGGCCATCGGGGCGATCGAGAGCCCGCTGCCGGAGACGGTCCGGCATGCCATGGCCGCCTTGCGGGTGAGCGGGGAGGACAAGGTGCTGGTCCAGCCGACGGCGTTTTCCTGCGGCTGCCAGCTCGATCCCCTGGCTCCGGATGGGAAAAAGGTCCGCGAACTTTACGGACCTTCATTCTCCGCCTTCGGCCATCCCGGCGCGGGCGGCAGCCACGCCTTCGGCGACCCGGAGAGTGGCGTGAGCTTTGCTTACGTGATGAACCAGATGGAGCTGAACGTGCTCCCCGGCCGCAAGAGCGTGGAGATGGTGCAGGCCTTGTTCGGCTGATTTCCCCCGGGAGCGCGGACTTCAGTCCGCTTGGACGGATCGGGAGAAAGCGCGGGGTTGAACGATCGTCCTCCCTCGCTTCTGCGGACTGAAGTCCGCGCTCCCAAGCACTCAGCCCTCGAAGTAGGTGTAGCCGCTCAGGCCGGTGCGGTAGAGGTCCAGCACCTCGCGGCGCTCCTTCGGGGAAATCCTCCCCTGTGCCACCGCCTTTTCGGCGAAGGCCCGGAAACGGCCGACCAGTTCCTTCGGGTCGTATTCCACGTAGCTGAGCACGTCCGCCACGGTGTCTCCCTCCACCTCGTGGGTATAAACCGGCTTGCCGCCCTCCAAGTGCACGCCGACCACGTTCGTGTCGCCGAGCAGGTTGTGCAGGTCGCCCAGGGTTTCCTGATAGGCTCCGACGAGGAAGGTCGCGATGTAGTAAGGCTCGCCCGGTTTGATGTCGTGCAGCGGCAGGACTTTCGCCACGTCCTCGCGGTCGATGAAGCGGTCGATCTTGCCGTCGCAATCGCAGGTGATGTCCGCGATCACGGCGCGCTGGCGCGGGCGCTCATCGAGCCGATGGATCGGCAGGACCGGGAAGAGCTGCTTGATCGCCCAGGAGTCGGGCAGGCTCTGGAAGAGGCTGAAATTCCCGTAATAGAAATCGACCAGCGTGTCGGAGAGCTCGCGCAGGTCCTCCGGCACGATCTCCAGCTCCAGGATGAGCTTGGAAATGCGGGTCATGATGTGCCAGAACCACGCTTCCGCCAGCCCGCGCTCGCGCAGGGTCGCCGCGCCGTAGAAAAACTGGGCGCGCACCTGGTCCCGATAATACACCGCGTCGTTGAAGCACTCCTGCAGGTTGCGCTTGCTCAGGTCCTTGTTGACCGCGATCAGGTTGAAGAGGTTCTGCGGCGCGTTCTCCGGCGTGGGCGGGGCCTTCTCCGTGGTCTGTACCGTGGAGACATCCAGGATATTGAAGACCAGCACCGAGTAGTAGGCCACGATCGCGCGTCCGGATTCGGAAATCAGGTTCGGATGCGTGACCCCCGCCTTGTCGCAGATCTGCATGATCGTCTCGATCACGTCGGTGCAGTACTCCAGGATCGAGTAGTTGCAGGAGGAGTGGAAATTCGTGTGCGAGCCGTCGTAGTCCACCGCCATGCCGCCGCCCATGTCCAGCACGCCCATCGGTGCGCCTTCCTTCACCAGGTCGCAATACATGCGGGCGACCTCGGTGGCGCCTTCGCGGATCGCGGCGATATTCGGGATCTGGCTGCCCTGATGATAGTGGAGCATGCGCAGGCAGCCCAGATAGCCTTCCGCCTTCAGGCGGTCCACTACCTCGATGACCTGGGTGGCGCTGAGGCCGAAGACGGATTTGTCCCCCGCGCTTTCCGCCCAGTGGCCGGAGCCGCGGGTGGAGAGGCGCACGCGCACGCCGAGATTCGGGAGCACGCCCAGCTTGCGGGAGCGCTCCAGCACCAGGTCCAGCTCGGTGGGCATTTCCAGCACCAGCATCACCTTCAAGCCCATCTTCTGGGCGTGCAGGGCCAGATCGATGAACTCCTCGTCCTTGTAGCCGTTGCAGACGATGTAGGCTTCCGTGTCGTGCATGTGCGCCAGCGCGGCGATCAGCTCCGGCTTGGAACCTGCCTCCAGGCCGTAGTGGTACTGCTTCCCGAATTCGGAGATTTCCTCGATGACCTGCCGCTGTTGGTTCACCTTGATCGGGTAAACCCCGCGGTATTCGCCTTTGTAGCCGGTATCCTTGATCGCCTGGCGGAAGGACTCGTTCAGCTCGCGGATGCGGGAATGCAGCAGGTCCCGGAAGCGCAGCAGCACCGGGAGGGCGGTGCCGCGGTCGCGCAGGCCCTCGATGACCTCGAAAAGCGATACCTCGGAGGTCGTTTCCTCGTCCGCCAGCTTCACGGTCACGTGGCCCTGCTTGTTCACGCCGAAAAAGCCATGGCCCCACTGGTCCACGCCATAGAGCTCGGCGGACTGGGCGGGAGACCAGCCGTTCTCTTTCTTCGTCTTGGAGGCCTTCGCGGCGGCGGGCGGAACCATGGGCGGGAACAAAGGGGCAAACCGCCGGAAAATAAAGCGGTAATGAAAGGAATTTACGGCGCGGGAAGCCCCGAAATAGCCGGGGAGCAGTTCCAGGCATGACCCCCGGCCCTTCCGGGCCGGCAGGTCCGGCGGCGTGCTTAGGATCGACCGCGCCTTCGGAGGCGGCAGCGGCGTCAAATGTCCCTGTCCCGGATGATCGCTTCCAACTCCGCGATGCGGGCTGCCTCGGCATTCTTTTTCTGAAGGTGGAGCAGGACCCCGCCGAGGAAAACAAGCTGGCCGACTCCGCCGCCAAGATAGAGCGACCAGATCCACTCGTTCATCCCTCTGAAACTAGGCAGACGGCTGACGAAAACGGGAAGCAAATACGCCGTGACTAAAAACAATACATACACGACCGCGCCTGAAAGGGCTATCCAGCCCGCCATGTTGCGGCTTCGGAAAATCAGGGTCGCCGACCAGATGCTCAAGATCGCGAGAAGCAGCTGGAGGACGAAAGAGATGATTTGGTAAAGAGTCAAAAACGCCATGAAGGGTGCCTTTGGGGGCCAAGTAATGGTTACGACAAGCGATCCCGGAAATCCGCATAGCCGAATTCCCGCACCGTTTCCAGCCTCCCGTCCTCGTGCTGGAGGACGATCGAAGGATGCGGCACCCCGTTGAAGGTTGTCGTCTTTACCATGGTGTAGTGCGCCATGTCGTCGAAGACGAGGATGTCCCCGGCTTTCAGCGGCCGGGGGAAGGCGAAGTCGCCGGTGACGTCCCCCGCCAGGCAGGTGGGGCCGCCGAGGCGGTAGAGGTGTCCGCCGCTTTCCCCGGCGGGGTGGTAGGTCTCGCCCTCGAAGGTAACGGCGGGGCGCGGCGTGCCTTCGGGCGGACTGAAGTCCCCGCCCCCGGCCAGGAAGACATCCGGACGGTAGGGCATCTCCAGCACATCCGGCATGTGGGCGGTGGCGGAAATATCCAGGATCGCCAGCTTGTGTCCGGCGGACTCGAAGACATCCAGCACCTCCGAGCGCAGCACGCCGGTGTGGATCGCCCCGGCCTCGCCCGGTTCGAGCCAGACTTCCACGCCGTATTTCTCGCGCGTTTCCTTCACCAGGCGGATCAGGCGTTCGCGGTCGTAGAAGGGCTTGGTGATCCAGTGCCCGCCGCCCATGTTCAGGTAGGTGAATTGCGGCGAACGCAGCAGGTGGCCGAACTTTTCGTCCACCGCGGCCAGGGTCCTTTCCAGATCGTCCGAATTCTGCTCGCAGAGGGTATGGAAATGCAGGCCGGAAAGACCGGTCAGATCCACGCCTTCGAGCTGGTCCGCGGTGATTCCCAGCCGGGAGCCGGGCACACAGGGATCGTAGAGCGCGGTGTGCCCGGTGGAGCACTCCGGGTTCACGCGCAGGCCGCAGTGCAGTTCGCCGGACTGGAAGCGAGGGTGCGCCATCACGATTTCCCGGAAGCGGAACCACTGGGAGAGCGAGTTGAAATCGAGGTGGCGGGTGAATTCGCAGAGCTCGCGGATCTCATCCTCCCGGTAGCCGGGGGAATAGGTCACCACCTGCTTGCCGAAGTAATCCCGCGCCAGCAGGGCCTCCCACAGGCCGGAGGCGCAGCATCCGTCCAGGTATTCCCGGATGTAGGGAAAGGCCTTCCAGCAGGAGAATCCTTTCAGGGCGAGCACGATCTTGCAGCCCGCCGCGTCCGCGGTTTCGCGGAGGATGGCGGCATTGCGCTTCAGGGCGGCGATGGAGACGACGAAGGAGGCCACCCCCGGACCATGAACATCATTCACCGTGCGTCCAACATCGAACGTTGCAGTTTCCGCCCGGGCCGGAGAAGGAAGAGCCCGTGAAAGTGACGATCTTCGGTCCCGGAAACGTGGGGATGGTGCTGGCCTACACGCTGAT
>CBFGVD010000304.1:0-4815 GCA_965651965.1 uncultured Verrucomicrobiaceae bacterium
CGGGGGGCCCGGGCAGGCGTCGCTCCCGATGATTTCCTGGTTGTCGGCAACGTAGTATTCCAGCGCCGCCGGAGTCGGGGAACTCCGGCGGCCTGAGCCGCTTGCCCGAAGGGGGCCTGCCGTTCGCGGCACGGTCCTCTTTCCGTTCCGGGGCATCCCGAAATACGGAGCCGTGGAAATGAATTCGACAGCGGCGGATGCAGGGTTCATTGCTGGGCGGATCCATTCTTGCACCCGGCCTCCGGCTCTCCCTCCCCGGCACCGATGGACCTCCTCCTCAAGATCAAGTGGCGGCCTGAAATCGGCGACCCGACCTTCATGGGCTGGGCCACCGTCGCCTGCTATCTGGCCGCGGCATTCCTGGCATGGCGGGCGTGGCGGAGGAAAGGCGGCGGGATCTGGTTCGGCGTGGCGGTGCTCATGGCGCTGCTATGCGTGAACAAGCAATTCGACCTGCAGTCCCTCTTCACCGACATCGGCCGCGAGATTGCGAACCGCGGCGGCTGGTACGCCCGCCGCCGGGAGGTACAGAAGTGGTTCGTTCTGGGCGTGCTCGTCGGCTCCGCCGCCGGGGGCGGCTACTTCGCATGGCGCTACCGGGCTTTCCTTGCCGGGCACAAGCTGCTCGCTTGCGGGCTTCTCTTCCTTCTCACCTTCATCCTGGTCCGGGCGGTTTCCTTCCACCATTTCGATGTCTTCTTGAAGGAACGGATCGCGGGCATGAGGTGGAACTGGCTCCTGGAACTCTCCGGGATTTCGATGGTGGCTGTGGCGGCATTGGATGAAGGAAGAAAAGCCTCCACCCACTCAAATCATTAGCGAGTTACTCATGTATTGACTATTACGAGAAGCTTAATTATCAGCTTTTCATGATCCAGTCGTTTGCGGACGCGGACACCGAACGTTTGTTCCTGGCGGAATCCAATCGGCGCTTTGCGTCGATCGCGCGGGTGGCACTGCGCAAATTGATCCAGATGAACCGGGCCCGTTCTCTTCAAGACCTCGCGGTTCCTCCCGGTAACCGTTTGGAAGCTCTGAAGGGGAATCTTGCCGGCTTCCATTCGATCCGGGTCAACGATCAATGGAGGATTGTTTTCCGATGGACGGAAGCGGGTCCGACGGAGGTGGCGATTACCGATTATCATTGACCATAGCGCATGGCGTTATAGGTTATGGCCGATGGCCGAACCGATCACACCGGGAGAGATTTTGCTTCAGGAATACCTCCGGCCGATGGGGATTTCCCAAAACGGAATGGCCCGTGCTATCGGAGTATCGCCGCGGGCGATCAATGAAATCGTTCTGGGCAAGCGCGCTATCACGCCAACCATGTCGATCCGGTTCGGCGCTTTTTTCGGCCAGTCTGACGATTTCTGGCACGGGATTCAGGTGGAATGCGATTTTCGCGCACTTGCACGCCGGAAGAAGGAGCTTGTCCGGGGCATTTCTCCCGCGGCTTCACTGGGCAATCCGCCGTGAGGGGCGGCATTCGTGGTCTCACGCGATCGCGTAATGGCCTGGAAGCCAGGGAATCCGGATAGTGCATATGCCTTGGGAAGCGCAAAACTTTCCGGGCGCGCTGCACCCCCCTTACCCCCATGATCCGGAATTGGTTCGCCGAGGCACCCCCGCTTCGCTTCACGCCGAAGGCATACTCCAATGAGGAAGAGCTGCGCGGCATGTTCGCGGGTGCTCAACCCCGTCACAACCGGCGGCGTTTGCGCTGTGGCCCGTCCCTCGTTTTCGCGGCTCTCGGGCTGGCGCTGTATGCAGGCGTCCTGATCCTGACCTCGCCCGGGGCGGGCGGCGGAGAGTCCGCCGGCCTGCCCGCCGCGGAAGGCCCCGCGCCGGGTGCCACCGGCCGCGAGCCCGTCCGCTATGCTGTGGCCGAACCGTAGGCAGCCGCCGCTCAGAGGATCGCACCGGGGGTGTAGGCCGCTCCGGCGGGGTAGCGCTTCTCGATCGCGTGGATCTCGCGCTCGAAGTGCGTGATCTGCGCACGTGCCGCTCCCGCGTTGCTTTCGCCTTCCGCGACGATGGCGGACAGCGCGGCGCGGTCCAGCGGGATGCGTTCGTCCGCGGCCAGGCGGTCCACCAGGTCGTTCACGCCGCTCTTGCCGGAGCGCAGGTCGTTCACGGTGGCCACGGCGTGTTCCTTGATCGCCTTGTGCGCGGTTTCCCGCCCCACGCCCGCCTTCACCGCTTCCATCATGATCGTGGTGGTCATCAGGAAGGGCAGATAATGCGCGTTCTCCTTCCCGATCACCGCGGGATAGGCGTCCATCTGGTCCAGGATGGTGAGGTAGGTTTCGAATAGTCCGTCGATGGCGAAGAAGGCGTCCGGCAGCATCACCCGGCGGACCACGGAGCAGGAGACGTCGCCCTCGTTCCACTGGTCCCCGGCGAGTCCGGAGGCCATGGCGAGGTAGCCCTTCAGGATCACGTGGAAGCCGTTCACCCGTTCGCAGGAACGGGAGTTCATCTTGTGCGGCATGGCGCTGGAACCGGTTTGGCCGGGAGCGAAGCCTTCGCTGGCCGTCTCGTGCCCCGCCATCAGGCGCAGGGTGCGGCAGAAGGAGGACGGGCCGCTGGCCAGGTCCGTGAGCACGGAGACCACGCGGAAATCCAGCGAGCGGGGATACACCTGGCCGACATTCGTCCACACGCAGGGCATGCCCAGGTGGGAGACGACGCGCTGCTCCAGGTCAGCCACCTGCGCGGCATCGCCGTTGAAGAGGGAAAGCTGGTCCATCTGCGTGCCCACGGCACCCTTCAGCCCGCGGACGGGGTAGCGGGCGATCACGTCTTCCAATGCGTGGAAGGCGGACAGCATTTCCTCGCCGAACATCGCGATCCGCTTGCCCAGGGTGGTCGGCTGGGCCGCCACGTTGTGCGTGCGCGCGGTGATGACGAGATCCGCCCACTGTTCCGCGCGTCGGCGCAGGCGGTGGAGCACGGCCACGGACTTGTCCCGGATCGCCAGCAGGGAGCGATAAACCTGGAGCTGTTCCACGTTCTCGGTGAGATCGCGGGAGGTCATTCCCTTGTGGATGTGCTCGTGGCCGGCGAGTTCGTTGAACTCCTCGATCCGGGCCTTCACGTCGTGGCGGGTCACGCGTTCGCGCGCCATGATCGATCCGGCATCGACGCTGTCCTTCGCCTTCTCATAAGCGGAAATGGCTTCCTCCGGGATCTCCAGGCCCAGGTCGCGCTGGGCTTTCATCACCGCGATCCAGAATTCGCGCTCCAGCACGATCCGGCCTTCGGCGGACCAGATGGCTTGCAGGGCGGGGGAGGCGTAGCGTTCGGCGAGGACGTTCGGAATCACGGGCCGGAGTAGGCGTCCGGCCGCCCGCGCGGGGCAAGGGAAATTCGGGTCGTGAAACGGGGGAGGAAACGAACCGAGGAGACGCGGAGGCGAACGCTGGGAAAGGCGGGGGAAACAACGAAACGCACGAAACGAACGAAAGTGGAAAATCTGCGGCCTCAGGACTGTTCCTTTCGCCCATTTCGCTCGTTTCGTTGTCCAAATCTCCTCCGCGTTCCTTTCCGCGACCTCCGCGGTTCGTTCCTTGTCCAAGAAGCCGGATTCCGAGAAGCTCGGTCCGTGGAGGCAAAGAGCAGCGAAACGGTCCAGGCGAAGCCGGGCTGGGTGCTGCTCGGCGGTTGCATCCTTGCCTTCCTGGCCGCGGCGGTGAATGCCGACTTCATGCTGCGGCTCGGCGTGTCCGTCAGCCACCTGACCGGCGACCTGTCGCGGATCACGGTGGAAGCGCTGAAGGCCGGCGGCCGTTGGTCGCACGAGGCCGCCATCCTGTGCCTGTCGCTCGGCGGTTTCGTCGGCGGAGCGGCGACGGCCGGCTTTTTCATCCACCACCCGAATCTCCAGCTCGGCCGCCCCTACGGGCGCTCGGTCATGTTCGTCGGCCTGCTGCTGATGGCCTGCCATCCACTGCTGAAGGCCTCGGTGTTGTTGCCCTGCTTCCTCGCCGCGTGGGCCTGCGGGATGCAGAACGCGCTCGCGACCCGCTACCGCGGGCTGGTGCTGCGGACCACCCACATCACCGGACTGCTCACCGACTTCGGGCAATTGCTCGGCATGCGCTTGCGCGGGCATCCGATCGAGGTCTGGAAAATCACCGTCCCGCTGCTGCTTTCGTCCGCCTTCGCGCTCGGCGCGGCGGTCGGGGCGCTGCTTCATTTGACGACCACCATCCCGGTGACCCTCGCTTGCGGCATCGCCTATGTGACCGGGGGCTTGCTCTGGTCCTTCCTCAAGCGCTGGCTGCTGCCCGGGGGCAGCTCATTTTAACGAACCCTGATCCGGAGATGACCCGCTGGCGGTGAGAGCGGACACCGGCACGGGTTGGGAAAATCCCCGCAGGCTGACCGGGGCGCGCTCCTCGACCTTCAGGGTGGACGCGACCGCGGACGCCACCGCGGCATCGACGAGGATTTCGCCGGCCTGCGCCGCGGAGCAAAGCCGGGAGGCGAGGTTCACGCGCTCCCCGAGCACCGTGTAGTTGAGCCGCTTTTCCGAGCCCATGCAGCCGGCCACCACCTCGCCGCAGGCGATCCCGATCCCGACCTTCACCTCGCGTCCGCTGCTGGCGTCCAGCCGCGCCCGCACCGCCAGCATTTCCAAGGCGCAGCGCGCGGCCCGCGCCGCCTCGTCGCCGTGCCCGACCGGCACGCCGAACACCGCCATCACCAGGTCGCCGACGAATTTGTCCACCACCCCGCCATGCGCGTGGACCACGGCGGTGAGGGCCGTCATGTGCTCGTTGAGAAATCCGATCACTTCCGCCGGCGCCA
>CBFGVD010000305.1:0-4793 GCA_965651965.1 uncultured Verrucomicrobiaceae bacterium
GGCGGCCGCCAGGCCGAGCAGCGTTTCCTGCTCCGGCGGGGTGAAGAACTGCAGGATGTCCAGGATGCTCACATTCCCGCGGTGCTCCGGCAGGCCCTCGCGGGCGTCGTGCGTGGCAAAGGACAGGTCCCGGTGGGAGAGCGAGGCGGCGGCCTGCCCCGCGGAATCGATCTTCCGGGGGTCGTAGTCCAGCCCGCGGATGGGGAAATGCAGGCCGCGCTCCCGCAGATAGAAGGCCAGCAGGCCCAGGCCGCAGCCCAGATCCAGCAGCGGCAGTTCGGAGCCGTGGAGCTCCTCGTACACCGCCGCGTAGAGCGGATCCGTCTTCACCTTGGAAGACACGTAGGTGCGGTCCCAGATGCCGGGGAAGGGGGCGGCGAGCTTGCGCGGGAGGTCGGCGGTCACGATACGGGCGGGCTGAGGGAAAGAAGCGGGTTTTCCCCGCGCAGGGCAAGCCAGGGAAGCCGGGCGAGGAAGCCGAAGAAAAGCCGGGTATGCATCCAGGTCAGGAGCGCGTTGTCCCGCAGGTAGCGGAATTGCGAGACCCCGCCCTCTTCCCGGCTCAGGTAGCGTACCGGGGTCGGCAGGTTCAGGATCGGCACCCCGCGCCAGGCCAGGCGCACGGCTACCTCCGGATCGAAATCGAAGCGCCGCGCGAAGCAGGTGCTCTCGAAGGTTTCCACCAGCTCGCGCGCCGGATACAGGCGCATGCCGAAGAGCGAATCGTCGATCCCCCAGCCGAGCGTCTCCAGATTCGCCCAGAAATTGGAAATCTTGCGGCCGTTCACCCGCAGCGCGGGCGCGGATTCGTCGAAAACCGGCCGCCCGAAGACCGCCGCCTGCGGATACATCGCGGAATAGCCGAAGTAGCGCGGGATCAAGGCCGCCGGGTGCTGGCCGTCCGCGTCCATGCACAGCACGTGGGTGAAGCCCTGCCCGAGCGCCAGGCGGGTGCCGTGGAGCACCGCGGAGCCCTTGCCGGAGTTCTTCTCCAGCCGCCACACTTCCAGCCGCGGGTCCCCCGCCAGCGCTGCCAGAAGCTCCGGCGAGCCGTCCGTGGACCCGTCGATCACCACCCGCACCGGCACGTCCTGCGCCAATGCCGCCGCCACCGTTTCCGCCAGGATCGGGCCGGTATTGTAGCTGGGGATGAGGACGACAGGGCGGGATTCCGGCATGCGGTCCCCCCTTCTAGGGTCCGCGGGCCACCCGCACAAGCCCGGCGAAGGTAGCCGAAGGATGCATCCCGCAGGCCGGCCGCGGCCCATGGGCCCGCCGATTGGGGATTGGAAGATCCGCGGGAGTTGGTTTCATCCCGCCATGCGCGCCCGCCTGACAAAAGACTTCCGCTTCGAAGCCGCCCACACCCTGCCCAGCCTGCCGGAGGGCCACAAGTGCCGCCGCATGCACGGCCACAGCTTCAAGGTGGAAATCTCCATCGAGGGCGAGGTGGATGAAAGCATCGGCTGGGTGTACGACCACAAGCGCATCTCCGAGGCCATGCGGCCGCTGCTTGAGCAGATGGACCACGGCTACCTGAACGACATCGAGGGCCTGGAAAGCCCCACCATCGAGCGCATGGCCGCATGGTTCTGGCGCAAGCTGGAGAAGCAGCTCCCCGGCCTCGCGGAAATCGTGATCTACGAGACTCCGACGGCGCGGTGTTCGTTCAGGGGAGAGTTTTGAAGCGCCGCGGGTCTAGCCCGCTGCCCGGGTGGTAAGGGTCTTTTCATCCCGGAGGTTGAGCAATGAGTCGGAGGACTCTTCCAAGACGGCCAGATTGTCATCGGTGACCATTGTTTCCACGAACAAGGTCATCATCCCTCCCCATAGCCGTTCGGAGGGCATCACATGCCGGATGAAAATGCGGTACTGTTCGCTGCTCTCCAGATCGACCAATGCGTGGCAGCCTTCGTAGATCATCAACGAGGGGACTACAGGTTCGTGTCCGTGGTTTTTGTTGTGATCTTTGTTCTTGGCGTAACTCTTTGCTACGGCGGAGTGTAATCCCGCATAGGAAATGTCGGAATCGATCAGGTTTCGGGGGCTGCCCAGGAGTTCCGCGATCTCGCCGCTCTTGTGCCGGTGGATCGTCTCTCCGAATCCGAAATGAGGGGTATAACCATCGATGACGAAAATCCGCTTCCGGTAGCTCACCCAGCTCGCGTCGTCTGATCCGGCGGCCTTGGTGTTACATTCCTTCTCAAGCGCCGAGATGATCTCGACGGGATGGCGGCTGCAGGTCACGTAGTAGATCTGGCCGTGGGATTCCAGGAAGGCCTTCGCGAGCCCCAGGATCAGTTCGTTTGCCTCCGGCAATTTGGACACGATGGTCGTGGCGGAAATGCTGCCCCCGTTGATTTTACCCCGGAACCGGAAGGCATCCCCGAGTTCGCGGGGATCCAAGTGAGGTACCGCGAGGATTTTCCCGATCATCGCGTCGTTGAAGCGTGGCGATCCGGCTCCGGACTTCACCGGTGCCTTCTGGAATTTTCTCGCCAGGTTGGTGACGTGGAAGCCGACGCCGGTCCTGAAGTATTTCGCCCTCATCCATTCCTGGTAGAGGTTGAAGATCACGGCCAGATAGATGACGGCGGTTGCCGCGATGGAAAGAAGCTTGAAGACGGTGTCGAATCTTTCCCGGTCTTCTTCCTTCATCAGGGCGCGCGCAAGCAGTTGCGGCATCCCGACCAGAAATGCCATGGTGATGATGAACAGCAGGAGGAAGTAGGCCTTGTTGACGACGGTCGGCGTTTTCCGTTCCTTCGCAACGAGGGTATAAAACGCGAGCACCACGGTGAGCAGGGCCGCCATGGGGGCGAGTTCGAAGAAAATCTCCATGGGAGGAAGGAGGATGGGAGCCGGGGGTTATGCCATGGCGGCGGCCGGTCTCGGCGACAAACGCTCGAGCCCCGTATTCAGGATCTGCCCGACTTCCTCCCGGATGGTCTTCTCCCATCGTGCGATCTCGCCCCTCAAAGTTTGCGGGTCTAAAGCGATGTTGGTGATTTGCTTGAGGCATTTTTGTTCAAGGGCACCGTCGCAAACGCCGCGTGCTCGCAGTTCCTTTTTCGCTTCTTCTTTGGACCGCAGATCTGCGGCGGGCAGGTGCAATTCGATGTTCCTTTCTTCCAACAGGGCGGAAAGAACGGACGCCGCGAGGGGTGTCTGCTCGGGCCATGTATTTTGATAGCCCGCATACCCCAGGGCGAGGTGGCCGCAATTCGACTCCTCGCACAGCGCGATGCCGACCGAAACGTAGGAACGCTGGCACGGGAGACAGGTCGCCTGGATCAAAGGGTCGCTTCCCGTGAATTTCGGTTGCGAATAACATTGCCATTCGAGCCGGCGGGGAAAACGAAGGGAGAGCTCCCGGATTCTCAGGGCAACGCGCTGGATGCCAATCAGGTGGGGTGAGACCACCGTGGCCAGGGTTAACCGTTCGAACTCATCCAGCAGGCGGAAGACCGCAATCGTCGAATCGCGGCCGCCGGAGAACAAGAGGATGCAGTCGGATCGGGGGGATTCCATGTTGTTCTGACACTCTAGCAGAAAATGAAAGACGTGCCAGAGGTCATTTTACAGCATTAGCCCCGCTTCAGCCTTGGAACGGGACAAATCGCGCTTGTTCGCGGGACGACGAAAACCCGGCCCGGCTGACGCGTCTCCGGCACCCTCAGGACCGCATCCGGAGCAGGGTCATGAGTAAGGGGGAGGGCCTCCGGATGCGGTCGATTTGGGCGGGGAAAGTCATTCCTCGCGGGGCTCGCCCGCGGTGCCGTCGGCAGCCCGGCGCGCTTCCCGCTCCTTCTGCTGTTGTTCCATTAGCGGGCCGAGGTCCTGCAGCCCGCCCATGCCTTCCATCATGCTTTTCAGGCCGGTGGTCATCTTTTTCGCGGATGTCACCGTCCGGTCCATTTGTTCCAGGTCCATGGAAGGCAGGGCGCTCATGCTGCGGTCCGCCTCGTTCCCGTCGTCCTGCCACTTCGCGCCGGCTTGGAAGGTTTCCGCCTGCGAGGGGTCGAGCAGGGCCTGGAAGCCGTTGCGGAACGTCTCGTCTTTCAGGGGTTCGCCGCCGTTGCGGTAGTTCTGGCGGTCCAGGGGGTTGATCGTGCCCTCCAGGTCGGCGGCGAGTTCGGTCTGGAGCTTGTCGTATTCCTCCTGGGTCATTTCGCCGCGGGAGCGGGCATCGCTGGCAAGCATCAGCTGCATCAGCGCGGCGGGGTCCTCCTTGAGCTTTTCGATGGATTCCTTCGAGCGCGCGAGTTCGCGTTTCTGGAATTCGCGATACAGGCCCGCGGCCTTCTCCTGCTGCTCTTCGTTGAGTTTCAGGTCATCGTGGAGCTGGCCGCCCAGGCCCATGCGGAGGCCGTTGCGCGGCCCGCCGAAGGCCCCGCCCATCTCGTCGGACATCGCCATCTCGCCCATGGACACGGCATCCTCCAGCAGGCTGATCAGGTTCGCCGCCACGTGGCGGGAGAGCTTGGTGCGGGCGTCCCCGTATTTTTCGATCAGTTCCGGATTGGCGGAAGGATCCCAGGGTTTCGCGCGTGCGGCACGCGGGGTGTTTCGCGGCTCCACGGGTGTCAGCCCGGAGTCCGGGGCGGCGGCCCCGGCCGGGCGGCTCGCTGCGGCGGTCCCGGCGGGGGATTCCTCCCCGCGGTTCATGTAGGCGACGGCTCCGGCTCCGGCGAGCAGGACCGCGACCCCGGCGGTGATGGCGGCTTTCTTGGTCATGATGATGATTCCGATGGTGGTGAGGGTGGCGGTGCCGCCGCGTACCCCCGCGGCGA
>CBFGVD010000306.1:0-4782 GCA_965651965.1 uncultured Verrucomicrobiaceae bacterium
TCGCCGCTCGGAGCGAAGTTTGCGCCGCTCAGCTTTCGACAGCCGCTTGGAGCGGAGCGGGGACGGCTGGCAGGCGGCGCTGGGGCCCTTGACGCTCCTCGCCCTGTTTTCCCTCCCCGCGATCATCCTCGCCTGGCTCATCCCGCGGACGCCGCGGGGCTCCGCGGAAGCGCCGGGAGCGGCGCTGGCGCTACGACACTTCCGGCAGCTCGGCGACCTTTGGCGCGATCCCGTCTTGCGCCGGACCTCCTTCGGCATCGCCTTCTTCTGGGGCTTCGCGGGCTTCATCAATCTCTGGTCGATCGGCGTGGCGAAGGAACTGACGGGAGCGGGTGCCGGCTTCGGGACGATGTCCTCCAAATTCATGATGGCCGCTTCCCTGGGCATGGCGGGCGGTTTCGGCATTGCGTCCCTGCTGATGAAACGGCGGATCGAGCTGGGCTGGGTGCCGGTGGCCGGAGTGGCCATGACGGCCTGCACCCTGCTGCTCGCCGTCCCGCATCCGGCGGGCAGAGCCTTCCTGGTGCTGCTCGCGGCCACGGCATTTTTCGCGGCGATGTTCCTGACTCCCCTGAACGCCTATTTCCAGGATCGCTGCCCGGCGGGAAAACGCGGCGAATTGCTCGCGGCGGCGAATCTCCAGGACTGCCTGGCCGGGGTGATCGTGGTGGCGGGCCTGTACCTGCTGGGCATGGCTCGGAGTGCGGCGGGAGATCCCTGGTTGCTGGGCTTGCACGGGCAGCTCCTCTTCGCGGCGTTCGGATGCGGCGCGATCACCGTTTTCATCGCCCGCCTGATCCCCGCGGAAATGGTGCGGGTGGCGGGCCTCACCTTGCTGCGCCTGTTCTACCGCATCCGCAGCAGCGGAACGCAGCATTTCCCCGCGAAAGGCGGCGTGCTGCTGCTGCCGAACCACATCACGTGGGCGGATGCCTTCTTCCTCACCGCCGCCTGCCCGCGGCCGGTGCGCTTCGTGATGGAGCAAGGCTTCATGGGCAGCACGGCGATCCGGATCTTCACCCGCCTCTTCGACACGGTGCCGATCTCCACCGCGAAACCTCGCGAAGCGCTGCGCGCCTCCGCCGACGCGCTGCGGGAGGGGCACGTGGTCTGCATTTTCCCGGAAGGCCAGCTCACCCGCACCGGCACGCTGCGGGAGCTCAAACGCGGCTTCGAACTGATCGCCCGGCAAGCGGGTTGTCCGATGATCCCGGTGTGGACGGACGGGGCCTGGGGTTCGGTCTTCTCCTTCGAGGGAAACCGTTTTTTCCGGAAAATTCCCCGCCGCCTGCGCTACGGCATCAGCGTGGCCTTCGGCAAGCCGCTCCCGCCCGCGGATACCGATCCCGGCGTGATCCGGCGCGGCATGCTGGAGGCCTCCGCCGTGGCCCTCGGCGCGCGGACCCGCGGAGGAGCCGCGGCGGCGAACGGGATGCAACTCGCGCAGGTCAATGCGCTGCCGCGGGGCGGGGACTTCGGCACGCTGGAGGCAGATCCCCTGCCCGATTCCCTGCCGGGACTGGCGGAGTTTTGCCGGCTCTATCGCACGATCGGGAGGAAATTTCCCGCCGCGGACCCCTCTTCGGACCTTCATTGGCTGGGCGGGGAAGCCCTGCGCAAGCACATCGAAAGCTCCCCCCCGGCTCGGACGCGGGGGATCTTTTTCGATTTCAGCCCCCGCGCGGGGGAACCGCTCGAACGACCCGACTGGATCCATTGTCCCTGTCTCGCGGTCCATGGCGTGATCGTGGCGATGTCCATGCCCGATCCTCCCCGGCCCTATGCAGGCAGCAAGGAGCAAGCGGGGAGGAAGCCCGGCGCGCTGGGCATCCTCCTTCCCGGTTTCGCCTTGGAAGCGCGGCCCGGCGGCTGGCGCGCGCGCGGACCCGCGGCTCCCGGCGGCCTGGATCTCCCGGACGGCCTGGAACCGGATGAAGAAGGATTCCTGGTCCCCTCCGGAAAGCCGCCTCAATCCTGAAGCACCCGCTCGCCTTCGCTGCGTGCCACCAGCACGGCCACGCAGCTATCCCCGAAGACATTCACCGCGGTGCGGCTCATGTCCAGGAAGCGGTCTACCGCCAGGATGACGCCCACCGCGGCCTCCGCCCCGGGAACGCCGGAATTTTTCAGGATCAGGATGATGGCCACCAGGCTGGCGTGCGGCACGCCCGCGATGCCCACGCTGGTGAGAAGCGCCGCCACCACGACGAAAAACATTTCCCCGAAGCCCATGGAAATCCCCATCACCTGCGCGACGAACATCACCGCCACGCATTCGTAAAGGGCGGTTCCGTCGGTATTGATCGAAGTGCCGATGGGCAGGGTGAAGGAAGTCACCCGCGGCGAGACACCGGCGCGCTCGCGCACGCATTCCATCGTAAGCGGCAGCGTGGCGGCGGAGGAAGCGGTGGAGAAGGCCATCACGAGCGCCTCTTTCACCGCCCTGAAATGCTTCAGCGGGCTGACCCGCGCCACCAGCATCAGGATCAGCGGCATGGTCACGCAAAGGTGCAGGCCGAGCGCAAGCATCACCGTCACCACGAATTTCCCGAGGTTTGCAAAGAGGCCGAAACCGGTCTGGTACACCACCGGCAGGATCAGCGCGTACACGCCTATGGGGGCGAAGGCCATGATCCAGTGGACCATGGTGCCCACCGCCTCCGAGGCGGCGATGAAGAACTCCCGCAAGCTGCGCCCCTCCTTTTCCGGCAGGCGAGTGACGGCCGCTGCGAAGAACATGCTGAAAACGAGCACGCCCAGGACGGAATCGTTCGCGGAGGCGGCGGCGAAGACATTCTCCGGCAGCATCGAGCGGAAGATGCCCGCCACGCTGGCCCACAGGCCCTTGCCCTCCGGCACGTTGCCGGCCGCGGCCCGGACCTTTTCCATGTCCCCGGAACTCACCCCCGTGCCTTCGGCGAAGGCCGCACGGATCGCCTCGTTCGGCTGGCCGTCCGACCCCAGGCCGGGCTGGATGGTGCTGACGAGGAAAAGGCCCAGCAGGATCGCCAGCAGGCCGGTGGTCATGTAGAAGGCGAGCGTCTTCATGCCCAGGCGGCCGAAACCCTCCGCATCCTTCAGGCCCGCGACCCCGCCCACCACGGAGGTGACGATCAGGGGCACGATGATCATTTTCAGCGCCCGCAGGAAAAGATCCCCCACCAGCTTGCAGACCTCCAAGGCACCGGTGACGAAGGCAGGCTGCTCCCCCTCCGGGAAGATGCCGCGGAAGGCCGCCGCCGTGAGAGTCGCGAGAAGAAGTGCGGAAAGGATCTGCCAGTGGAGGGCGAAGCGTTTCATGGGATTTCCGGGGCAAGGGCGCGCTCCGGGAGCATGACCCATACCCGGTTAGAAAAGGTCCTCCATACCCCCAGGGCAAGCCGCAAGGGCTCAAAGCGGCACGCTCATGCCCTCGGCCTCGGCGAGTTCGCGCTGTTTCGCGTCGAAAGTGAGGAAGGCCGCGGTGCCCAGATGCAGGGCGGTCGCCACATGGAGGAGGTCCGCAAGGCGATGCCCGCCGGCGGCCGTGTACTTGGCGCTCAGCTCATCCGCGATGCGGTGCACGTCCGCCCAATCCGCGCTCTCCACGCGCAAAACCCCCGACGCCAGATCCGACTGGAGGTCGCGAAGCATCCGCGTGCCCTCGGCAGACGGAAAGCCCTTGCTGCGGTCGAGGGAAAACAAGCGTCCATGGAATCGCACGGATTGCCGGAATTCCAGCAGCAGCAGGCTCGAAACGGGTAAAGAAGCTCGATGCCCGAGGAGGAAAGCGTCTGCCGCCTCGGAATTTGACTGCCTTCTATAAAGCGCGCAAAGAAAGGACGTATCTGGGAAGCAGTTCATCCTTCTTCTCCCAACTCGGCCTCCCGCAATGCCAGCACCTCTTCGTCGGAGAAAACCCGGTCGCCCCAGATCGCCCTTCGTCGGGCCTCGAAATCCGGCATTTTCACCTGCTTCTCCCCTCGCAGCGGCGTGAGCATCGCGATCGGCCGCCCGCGCTTCTCGATGCGGATTTCCTCGCCCTCGCCGAGCCATGCTTCGAGCTTGGCAAAGTCGTTCCGGAGATCCCTGAGGGTTGCCGTTTTCATGTGGACAAAATATGTCCACATTGATCCGGCGTCAACGTACTTGGAAGATCCGGCTTGCGGCTGCATCTTCCGCGCGTGCTCCCTTGGTTCCAAAACGACGCGTTTCCCCTCTATCTGGCTCCGATGGCCGGGGTCACGGACGTGGTCTTCCGCCAGATCTGCAAGGAACTTGGCGCAGACGTGATGGTCACGGAATTCGTCTCCGCGGAAGGCATCCTGCAGCGCGACGACAGGACGCGGAAATACACTGAATTCACCGAGGAGCAGCGGCCCGTGGGGGTGCAACTCTTCGGCGGCGACGGCGAACGCATGGGCGAGGCCGCGAAGAAGATCATCGATTGGAAGCGCCCGGATTTCATCGACATCAACTTCGGCTGCCCGGTGAACAAGGTGGTGGCCAAGAACGGCGGTTCTTCCCTGCTGAAAGACTGCCCCTCCCTCGCTTCGGTCGCCGCCGGGGTGAAAAAGGGCGTGGCAGGAGAGGTCCCGGTGACCGCGAAAATGCGCATCGGCTGGGACGATAAGACCGTCAACGCCGTGGAAGTCTGCCGGATTCTCGAAGATTGCGGAATGGAAGCTATCGCCGTGCACGGGCGGACCCGCTCCCAAGGCTATTCCGGAGAGGCGAACTGGGAGGTAATCGATGCCTGCGCCCGCGCGGTGGGCATCCCCGTGATCGGCAACGGCGACATTG
>CBFGVD010000307.1:0-4778 GCA_965651965.1 uncultured Verrucomicrobiaceae bacterium
GAAAACGGCCGGCATGCCGCTGACCCGCGCGCCGCATTTCCCCGGAAGCCCGGACCCGGAATCCACCCGCGGCGGCCCGCAAGGTCATCCGTCAACGAAAAGGCCTCCCGGCTGTCCGGGAGGCCTTTCGAATGGACGGAAGTCGGAGCGGATGCTCAGCGGAGCACCTTCATCTTGCCGATGCCGAAAATCGCGTCGTCACCCAGTTCCTCCTCGATGCGGAGAAGCTGGTTGTATTTCGCGATCCGGTCGGAACGGCTCATCGAACCGGTCTTGATCTGGCCGCAATTCGTGGCGACGGCGAGGTCGGCGATGGTCGCGTCCTCGGTTTCGCCGGAGCGGTGCGAAAGCACGGCGGTGTAGGCGTTCTCCTTGGCCATTTCGACGGCGTCGAAGGTTTCGGTGAGCGAACCGATCTGGTTCACCTTGACCAGGATCGAGTTGCCCACGCCTTGGGCGATGCCCTTGGACAGGAACTCGACGTTGGTGACGAAGAGGTCGTCGCCGACGAGCTGGGTGGTGGCACCGAGCTTGTCGGTGAGCACCTTCCAGCCGGCCCAGTCGTTCTCCGCGCAGCCGTCCTCGATCGAAATGATCGGGAACTTCGCCTGGAGGGCCGCGTAATAGGCGACGAGCTCCTCGGCGGATTTCACCGAACCGTCGGACTTCTTGAAAACGTAGGCGTTCTTCGCGGCGTCGAAGAATTCCGAGGAGGCGACGTCCAGCGCGATCGCGATGTCGTCGCCCAGCTTGTAGCCCGCCTTTTCAACCGCCAGGGCGATCACCCCCAGCGCGTCGTCGGCGCTGGCGAGGTTCGGAGCGAAGCCGCCTTCGTCACCCACGGCGGTGGAAAGACCGCGGTCGTGGAGCACCTTCTTGAGCGAGTGGAAGACCTCCGCGCCGTAGCGCAGCGCCTCGCGGAAGGTCGGAGCGCCCACGGGCATGATCATGAATTCCTGGAAATCGATCGGAGCATCGGAGTGCGCGCCGCCGTTGATGATGTTCATCATCGGCACCGGCAGCACCTTCGCGTTCGGCCCGCCGAGGTACTTGTAAAGCGGCAGGTCGAGCTGGATGGCGGCGGCCTTCGCCACGGCCAGGGAAACGCCCAGGATGGCGTTCGCCCCGATGTCCTTCTTGTTGTTCGTGCCGTCGATCGCGATCATCGCCGCGTCGATGGAGGCTTGGTCGGTGGCCTTCATGCCGCAGAGGGCCGGGGCCAGCTTCGTGTTCACGTTATCGACGGCCTGCAGCACGCCCTTGCCCAGGTAACGGGCCTTGTCGCCGTCGCGCAGTTCGTGCGCCTCGTGCTCGCCGGTGGATGCACCGCTGGGAACCGCGGCGCGGCCGATGGCGCCGCCTTCGAGGTGGACGTCGACTTCGACGGTGGGATTGCCGCGGGAGTCGATGACCTCGCGGCCGCGGATTTCAACGATGGTGGTGTATTCCATGGTAGGTTGAGAGGGTTGAAGTGGAGTTCGGGATCGGGAAGCGGCCGTGGTGCGGCAGGTCCCGGGAAATCGGGGCAAGCCGGCCGGGCCCTTGCCCATGGCTGCCCGGTCGTCCGCCCGTTGTTCCTTCAAGGATTCACGGGCGTGATCGAGCGGACCGTGTAGGTATGCATCGCCTCCGTCACCGGATCGCGGACCTGGACGCTATCGCCCTGCTTTTTATGCAGCAGCGCGGCCCCCAGCTCCGAAAGGTAGGAAAGCTCCGCTTTCTCCGGATTCGAGTCCCAGGCACCCAGCACCGTGTAGGTGGCTTCCTTGCCCTCCTCCGTGACGAGCGCCACGACGGTGCCGATGTTCACGACGGAGGCGTCCACGCCCTTGAAATCCGTGCCGCGGGCGCGGGAAATGTCCTTCTGAAGCTCGGTCTTGCGGTTGTTGAGATACTTCTGCTGATCCTTCGCGGACTTGTATTCGAAATTCTCGCGCAGATCCCCGTACTCGCGTGCGATGGAAATATCCTTGGTGTTCTGCGGGATGCGGTTGCGGATGATGTCGTCCAGCTCGGCCTTCTTTTTCTCCAGGCTGGGCCAGGAAACGACCAGTTCCTGCTCCTTCTTGGCACCGTGCCCGCTCACCAGCTCGCCGGTTTCCGGCCGGGCCTTGATCACGCGGGCCATCAGGGACTTGCGGTCCAGATCACTGAAAACGGGGCACTCCATGAGGCGGCGGCCGAAATTCCGCGCCTCGTTCACGTCCATGTTCCCGACGATATCCCCGAGCAGTTCCTTGTCCTCGGAAAGCAGCGATTGCAGGCGGGTCGTCTTCCGCGGGCCGTCGCTCAGGTGGTCCGTTTCCAGCAGGTTCAGGATGCAGGCGCCGACTTCCCCGCTGAATACCCGCGCGGCGCTGCCGTTGCGCTCGCGGCAAACCCAGATCAGGGCGTCCGTACCCAGGGAACGGCGCGCCAGGGCGGAGACGAGATGCGCTTCCAGCACGCGCATGTGGCCCTTTTCCTCCAGCAGCTTGGCGATTTCCGCCACGCCCCGGGAACCCACCTTGTCGAAGATGTTCGTGAGAACCTCCACCCAGCGCTCGCCGAAGGCGGCGGCGAATTCCTCGTAGATCGCCCTTTGGCGGGCTGCGGGCAGGGTTGTCAGCGCGTCGGAGAGCCGGTGCTCCTCGGAGGCCAGCACGTCGGACAGGCGCAGCGACTCGGCCGGCAGTTCGATCCCCTTGAAGCCGCGGATCATCTCGTCGCGGGCGGAAAGCAGCTCCAGGGCGGGCCCGAGCTGGATGCGGACGCTTTTCGCCGCGGATTCGTTGATCCCGGCGAGCAGGCGTTGGAGCGCCGGGGGATCATTCTTGAAAAGCGCCAGATCCAGCGTGATGGCTTCCAGGGCCTTTGCCATGGTTTTAAGATCCCGCGCCTGCTCGAAATCCGAAACCAGCGCGTCCGCGGGACTCAAATCTCCGGAACGCAGGGAAAGAGGCTCCGTGCGGCGGGAAGGGACGATCACCCGCTTGCTGTCCCGCAGCGCGCGCTTGGCGCTGTCCCACCATTTCTTGAAATCATTCGCGGGCACCACGCCTCCGGCCAGTTCCCGCTCCAGCGCGTCGACGGACATCGTCCCGCCATGGCTTTCCAGCAGATGGATCACCAGACCCACGGGGTCGGATTTCGCCTTCAGCCTCAAATCCTCGAGCTGCTCGACTTTCTTCGCACGGAAATCGCCGGGATCGAGGGGCTCCGTCCGCTGGATGGCGAACTGGAGGTCCATCACCTGGCCGCTGCTTTGTTCAAAATCGATGGTGACCTTCTTTCCGGGAAGATCCCAATCGATCACTTTTCCGGCACCCCAAGCCTTGTGAAAACAGAAACTCCCGGGGGAGAGCTGGTCGAGCCGTCCCGCGACGGCTTGGTTGATTCTTCCGGCATCGAGCAATTTCGCCAAATCAGGATGCATGCCGGGGCAAAATGCGAACCGTGGCCCGAAAACGCAAGGCCCTTCCCGACCATTTCACTCTACATCACTCGCCGGCAACCGCTTTCGGCGGCAGAACGCGTTGCCGGGGCTGCCGCGGGGCGAATTGTCTCTTCATCGTTTTCTCCAATGCCCGCTCCAGCGCACCTACCCGCGGTTTCCACGGGTCCGGCACCTGGGAAACGCCGCGGGCATCCGCCACGGGACCTTGGAAAAGGATCTGGTTCGTGCGGGACGTGATAGTCACCTCCGGCACGCCGTTCACCAGGATCAACACCGCCTTGCCGTCCGGCAGCTCGATTTCCGCGGATTGCCCGGGCGCATTCAGGGCCTTCATCGGCACATCCTGCACCGTGGGCGCGGCTTCGGGAGGCAGCTTCGCCAGCAGTTTCTCTTCCGGCATCTCGCCGAGCACCACCGGGATGGCCAGTTCCTTACCCGAGCGGTACACTCCCAGGGTAACCTCCTCGCCCGCCTCCCTGAGGCGGAGCAGGGCGAAAATCTGCGCCTCGTTGGTGATCCATTGGTCATCCAGCTTCCAGAAAATATCGTGGGCCTTCACCCCCGCCTTCTCCGCCGGGCCCCCGGGATCCACGGAGGTCACGGTGAAGCCGAACCCGGGCGGCAAACCCGGCAGATGAGCCCGCAGCGCATCGTCCAAACGACCGACCTGAAGGCCCAGCCAGGGGCTGGCCGGAGCCTGCAATTCGACCCGGAGCGCGGTGGCCGGAGCTTCCGGACGCGCGTCTTCCGCGGCGGCGAGGCCGGTCAGCGCGAGCAGGAAACAGGCTGCGAATTTCATGACTTGGAAAATCTTCAGAAGGCCGTCACCGGCATGAGCACCACTCTCTCGCGGGGGCTGGAAACGGTGACTTCATAGCCCGTCCGCACATCCTGCACCCGCTCCTCGTCCACGACCCGGAAGCGCCATGCCCGGTGGGCCACGCCATCCGTTTCCCATACCATGTCTTCCGGCTCCGCGGCTTCCACCCGCTCGACCCGACCAAGCAAGACCACGTCCTCCTCCTCCGCCGGAGCGGGGCCCGTCCCGGGGACTTCCCGGGCCGTGATCCCGTTCCCGCCCGGGCCGGCCTGCGGCAAGCTCATGGAAATCGCGACCGCCGCGGCCGCTGCACCGATCCCGCCGGCCCATGCGAGGAATCGGCGGCCGCCCGGCCGGGTCGCCGCCGGGGCATCGGGCATCTCCCCGGCTGCCAGGCTGTCGATCAGATCTTCCAACTCCCGCTGGCCCTTTTCGCTCAAGGCGGAAGGAACCAGTCTGCCGAGCGCCTTTTCGATATCTTCAGGCGATTCCATGGCGTTCCTCCTTCAGGCGGCGCATGTC
>CBFGVD010000308.1:0-4769 GCA_965651965.1 uncultured Verrucomicrobiaceae bacterium
CAGCGCCAGCCCGGTGCGTTTGCCCACCCCTTTGATCGCGGTCATCTTTTCCATCATCGACCGTAGCTCCGCGTCGGAGTTCACCAGCGCGTCGAGCTCCTTTTCATAGGCGGCGACCTTGCGCTCGAGCATGGCGATGGTGGAGCGGATCCCGGCGAGGATCCGGCGGTCGCGGGTCTGGTGGAGGCCGGCCTTCCGGCTCACGGCCAGGGTCACCAGGGAACGCATCCGGCTGAACAGATCGGCGAACTGCCGGCGGCGGTTCCAGTCCCCGCCGAGCACGGCGGGGTTGATGGCGGCGGCGAAGGCGGCGATGGTTTGCGCGTCGATGCGGTCGGTCTTGGCAAGCCGTCCGCGGCAGCGGGCGGAGTCGCGCACGGCGCGGGGATTGGCGATGGAGACGGGCAGTCCGGCCTCCAGCGCCATGGCGAGGAGCAGGTGTCCGTAGCGGCCGGTGGATTCGCAGGTGATGCGGCACTGCGGCAGCGGGCCGAGCTTGCGGAGACGGGCGATGAGGCGGCGGATGCCGGTCTTGTCATCGGGCACCTGCCAGTGGCAGGTGCCATCGAAAACGTCGAGGGTGTCCTTGGAGACATCGACGCCGATCTCGCGGCGAGAGCCGGGAAGGAATCTGGACGGGTTGTTCATCGGACGGCGGTGTCGGGGTGTTTCCCGCAGCGGTTCTCCCTTGTGTGCGATCGCGGGCGGTGCGACCCTGATCCTGCAACGATTCGAACCAAACCGAGGGGACGAAGGGAGCGATCAGGCTACCTTGCGAACATGTGGGTGCTGGAAAGAACACACCGTTCAAGGGTCGGATGGATCAGCTCTCTTCGTTTCCCCGGAATGTATCACGTTTCGATACACAAGGGTCGGACATCCCGGCCGACCGCGGACGGCCCCTGATGGCGGTCCTCACCCTGGCTTCGCGGACACGCGGGGACGCGCGTCCCTACCTTCATGCGGCGGCTGACACGCATCCTACATTCCACGTACCCCGCCACCACCCGGGCCCCTACTTGTCCGTCGGTTTCGGCGGCTTGGGGCGCTTCACGGCGGCCTTTTCGATGAAATCGATCACCATTTCCGCGACCGGCTTGCCGGAGGATTTCTCGATCCCCTCCAGCCCGGGGGAGGAATTCACCTCCATCACCACCGGCCCGTGATTGGAGCGGAGCAGGTCCACCCCGGCGAAATTCAGGCCCATGATCTTCGCGGCCCGGATCGCGACGGAACGCTCTTCCGGGGTGATCTTCACCTTCTCCGCGGTGCCGCCGCGGTGGAGGTTCGAGCGGAATTCGCCCTCCGCCGCCTGCCGCTTCATGGAGGCGACCACCTTGCCGTCCACCACGATGCAGCGGATGTCCGCGCCCTTCGCCTCCTTGATGAATTCCTGCACCAGGATGTCCGCGCGCAGGCCCTTGAAGGCCTCGATCACGGACTCGGCCGCCTTCGCCGTCTCCGCGAGCACCACGCCCACGCCCTGCGTGCCCTCCAGCAGCTTGATGACCAGCGGGGGACCGCCGCACATCTTGATGAGCTCGCCGGTGGCATCCGTGGAGTGGGCGAAGCCCGTGATGGGCAGGCCCACGCCCTTCCGCGCCAGGAGCTGCATGCTGCGCAGCTTGTCCCGCGAGCGGGCGATCGCCACGGAATCGTTCACCGTGAAGACGCCCATCATCTCGAACTGCCGCACCACGGCATTCCCGTAGAAGGTATGGCTCGCGCCGATCCGCGGGATCACGGCGTCCGCCGTCAGTTCCTCGCCCTCGATGAACATCTTCGGCTTGTGCGCGGTGATGTTCATGTAGCAGCGCAGGTAGTCCACCACCCGGACTTCGTGGCCGCGCGATTCCGCGGCTTTCACGAGTGCTGCGGTGCTGTAGAGATTCGCATTGCGCGAAAGGACGAGAATTTTCATGGGCGGAGGCAACCGGGGAAATGCGATTCGAGATCGCGCAGCGCTCCCTTCAAGTGATTCCCCTGCGGGTCAATGAGAAAATATCCAGCGAGCGCCTGCCGGCCCAAAAGAAGCGGGCTGCGCATGTCCGAGCGGTTCGCCAGGGTGAGGCGGATCCGCCACCTGAATCCGCCCGCCAGCATCGCCTCCGTCTCGATCACGTAGCGCCTGCGCGACACGCCGGTGGAGCTTTTCACCTTCGTCGATTTCACGATCGGGGCCTCGCAGGTGACGCGGCGGCCGTAGTGGTCGCTGGTGACGAAAAAGACACGCTGCTTGTCCGGCGCGACCTGGATCTCCTCCGCGTGCAGGCTGGAGGTGCGGGCCCCGGTATCCGTCTTCGCATTCAGCGGCCCCACGCCGAATTCCGGCAGGGCGATCCACTCCCGCCGGCCCAGCACCAGCCGCGGCAGGCCCACCTGCTTCCACGGCAGGCCGAGCTCCCGCGCCACCTGGGCGGAGGGAGCCTGCACCAGTTGCGGCACGGCCTTGTAGCTGCGGGGCGGGCGTTTCATGGGGAGAGCTTCAGGCATCCAGCTCCTTGAAGGGATTGAAGACCTTGATCCCCGGCCTTCTGAAATCCTTGTCATTTCCCGTGACAATCGTGAGCCCGTGCCTGCGGGCGGTGGCGGCGATGTAGCCGTCCTCCACCGGCATCCTCAGGCCCGCTCGCTCCAAGGCATGCTCCTGATCCGCCCACGCGTGGGCCACGGAGACATTGAAGCCGAGGATGCGGCCGTGCATCGCCTCCGTGAGGCGGGTCAGCCATTCCTGGAGCGCCTCGCGCGGGCGGCCTTCTTTGCTCCGGACCCAGTACGCAAGCTGCGCGATGACGACCGAGCTGGTGTAGCAACGCTCCCGCTCGCGCGTTAGCCATGCGATCACCCGCGGATCGCCGTGCTTCTTGGCGGGCTGGCTCAGGACATCGGTATCAAGCAGCCAGCTCATCATGGCTCGCGGCGGCGGGGCGGATCCCCGCGGCGGGGCGGGATGTCATCCATGGAAACCGGGCATTCCTTCAAGACGGACAGCCAATCCGCATTCGACGCCACCCGGCGGAAGACGAAGGCATCTTCGTCCGCATCGAAGCTCACCTCGAAGGCATCCCCCGGCGCGGCGGGAGCCACCGAGACGGGAATCGTCAGGCGGCGCTTGGAATCCAAGGTTACGATCACGGTGGGATGATCCCACCGCGCGCGGCAAAGTCAAGATTCCCCCAGCAAGCTCGCCGCCATCGCCCGGGCCGAATCCCCGCCGCCGCCGAGCATGCGGACGAGCTCCGAAATGCGGCCCTCGCCGTTGACCGGGAACATCTTCGAGCGGGTCCTGCCGCCCGCGACTTCCTTTTCCACCACGTAGTGGCGCGCGGCGAGCGCCGCGACCTGCGGGAAGTGGGTGATGGCCACCACCTGGTGGCGCGAGCCGAGCCCCGCCATCTTTTTCCCCACCGCGCGGGCGATCTCCCCGCCCACGTTCGCGTCGATCTCGTCGAAGACCATCAGCGGCGTGGCATCCTGCTCCGCCAGGGCGCTCTTCACCGCCAGCATCACGCGGCTGATTTCCCCGCTGGAAGCGATCTGCCGCAGCGGCTGGAGCGGCTCGCCCGGGTTCGGGCCGAAGAGGAATTCGATGCCCTCCAGGCCCGCGGAGGCGGGTTCCTTGTGAGGCAGCACCTGCACCTCGAAGGACGATTGCTTGAAACCCAGGTCCTTGAGTTGTCCGGCGATCTCCTTCGCCAGCTTCGGCGCGGCCTTCTTCCGCTTCGCGGAAAGCGCCAGCCCGGCCTTGTCCGTCGCCTCGCGCAGCTTCGCGGCCTCCGCGGCCAGTTGCTCCAGGCGCTCGCCGCGGTTTTCCACGGAATCCAGCCGGGCGGCGGCCCGCTCGCGATGCGCCAGCACGGCGGCCAGATCCCCGCCGTATTTCCGCTTCAGGGATTCGAAAAGATTCACCCGCTCCTCCAGGCGCGCGGGCGCCGCGGGATCGATGGCCCGATCCACCGCGGAGTCCGCCACGGGGCGCGCCAGGTCCGGCAGTTCGAGTCCCGCGGCGGCCCATTCGCGAAACGCGAGCTGCGTCGGCCCGATCTCGATCCGGTCGGCGTCGTTCGGGGTGCCGTCGCCCAGCGTCGGACCGCGGCCGGGGTCGATCTTGCGGGTATCGCGGAAATGCGTGTTCATGTCCCGAGGCCATGGTGCTTTCCGGCAGGATGGGAGGCGGGCCCACGGCCTGTCGCGAGGCAATGCGACGCCAGGTCATGTCGTTTTCGCGCAGCCGGCCGCCGAGGGGGCCGTCTTGGCAAGGCGGGTCGTCCCGGGCTAACTGCCGGGATGGAGCCGGTGTTTCAGTCTCGTCTGCAGTACGACATTCTGCAAACGCGCGCCTTGCCGGGGGTTCTGCCGGTCGAGGGAGCGTGGCTCCGCGTCGACGAGGCCTATGCCGGGCAGATGGCCCGGCGCGAGGCGCTGCTGGCCACGCGGCGGGCCGATGTGCTCTGGTCGCTGCCCGAGGCGCACGGGCCTGCGCTGGAGTTGCTGGACCTCGTGTTTGATGCGCTGCCCGCCCTGGGGTTCCGTGTGGCGGACGGGGCTGTCGAATGTCCCGACGGGCGCCGGGTCGGTCTGGACCCGGACGATCCATTGGCGACCCTGGCACGGCTCGTGCAATGCGATTTCTGCCTGCTCGACCGCGGCTCCGGCACGGAACATGTGCTCAAGGGTGCGGTGCTCTGCTTTCCGGCCAGCTGGCGGCTCGACGAGAAGGCCGGGCGGCCGCTGAGCGGGATCCATGATCCCGTGCGGGAATATGATGC
>CBFGVD010000309.1:0-4766 GCA_965651965.1 uncultured Verrucomicrobiaceae bacterium
TCGGCGACTTCGGCTTCATGATCGGCATCCTGATGCTCTGGGGCATCACCGGCACGCTGACCTTCGATGAAATGGCGATCCCCTCCGGGATCTCCACCGGCGTGCTCGGTGCCGCGTTGCTCTGCGTCTTCTGCGGCGCGGTCGGCAAGTCCGCCCAGATGCCCCTGCACGTGTGGTTGCCGGATGCGATGGAGGGCCCGACCCCGGTCTCCGCACTGATCCACGCCGCGACGATGGTGGCGGCGGGCGTTTACATGCTCTTCCGCGTGCAGCTTTCCATCGGAACGGAAGCATTCGACAATTTTTCGGGAACGACCATCGCCTGGATCGGCGGCATCACCTCCCTTTGTGCCGCGCTGATGGCCACGCAACAGAACGACATCAAGCGCATCCTCGCCTACTCCACGCTTTCCCAACTCGGCTACATGGTGATGGCCGTCGGTCTTCTTTCCGGGGAAGCCGGCATGTTCCACCTCTTCACCCACGCCTGGTTCAAGGCCCTGCTATTCCTCGGCTCCGGCGCGATCATCTATGCCTGCCACCACGAGCAGGACATCTGGAAGATGGGCGGCCTGCTCAAGAAGATGCCGATCACCGGCCTGACCTTCGCCATCGGCACCGCGGCGCTCATCGCCGTGCCCTTCGTGACCTCCGGCTTCTACTCGAAGGAAGAGATCCTGGCCGCGGCCTACGGCAAGAACATGGTGCTCTTCGGCATCGCCGTTTTCGTCGCCTTTCTCACCACCTTCTACATGACCCGGGCCTTCGTGGTCACCTTCCTGGGCAAGACCCGCTCTGAAAACGCGGATCACGCGCACGAGGTCGGGCCGCTGATGTTCATTCCTCTGGCCATTCTTGCCCTGCTCGCGGTAGTGGCCGGTTTCGAGCCGATCTCCAAGGCCCTGGGGGCTTACCGTCCTATCCATGAGCACGGCCATGCGGAGGGCCACGGCCTGATCCTGGGCGCTTCCATCGGCTCCCTGATCCTCGGCCTGCTCGCGGGCTTCACCCTCTACCGCGGCAAGGAAAGGGATCCCGTTTCCATCCCCCTCTTCCGCGATCGCTTCAAGATCGACGACATCTACGACAACATCGTCGTCCGTTATTTCCAGAACGGTTTTGCGGCCGTGGTGCACTTCTTCGACGAGTTCTTGATCAACGGCCTGATCGTGGGCGGTTCCAGCCGCATCGCGGAGGGTTTCGGCGGTCTCTTCCGCCGGGTGCAATCCGGCAACCTCCAGGGCTACGCCTTCGCCTTCGGCCTGGGAGTGATCCTCGTCATCTACTTCACCGTGTTCTGACCTGCCCGCGACGAACCGCCCGTCTTTCCCTGAAAACTGAACACTGAAAACTAGCAAACTCACATGCTATCCCTGCTAGTCCTCATCCCGCTCGCCGCCTTCGTCGCGATGCTCGCCGGAGCACCCGCGCGCAAGACCGCCATCGCCGCGGGTGCCGCCAATCTCCTGCTCGGCCTGTGGGCCGCCTGCACCTGGGAGAACGCGATGTGGTCCATGTCCCTGCCGGTGCTGGAGAAGCCCGCGCTGAACCTCGCCTTCGGTTTCACGGACGGGATGAGCGTGGTGATGGTCCTGCTCTCGGTGATCGTCACGCTGGCTGCCCTGCTCTCGGGCAAAGCGCCGGAGGGCCGCGAGCTGCTTTACTACGGCTCCTCCCTCTTGATTTCGGCCGGGGCCATCGGGGCCTTCGCCGCTACCGATCTCTTTTTCTTCTATGCCTTCCACGAGCTGGCACTGATTCCCACCTTCCTCATGATCGGGATCCTCGGTCGCGGGGACCGGAAGGAAGCCGCCTGGAAAATCACGATCTATCTCGGCTTCGGCTCGATCGTCCTGCTCGCCGGGCTGGTCTGGCTGGCGAATGCGGCCGGCACCTTCGACATGCCCTCGATGGTCCGCGCGGCGAAGGATGGCACGCTGGCGATCGATGCCGCCGCGCAAAAGGGTATCGCCGCACTGCTCATCGTCGGTTTCGGCGTCCTGGTTTCCCTCTTCCCCTTCCACTCCTGGGCCGCCCCGGCCTACGCCAGCGCCCCGGCCCCAACGGCCATGCTGCACGCGGGCGTGCTGAAGAAATTCGGCCTCTACGGCCTGCTGCGTCTCGCCATCCCGCTGGTGCCGGAGGGCATGAATGCCTGGCTTATGCCGCTGCTGGTGATGCTGGTCGGCAATATACTCTGGGTCGGTCTGGTGACGGTAAACCAGAAGCGCCTGGACCTGATGCTCGGCAGCTCCTCCGTGATGCACATGGGCTACATCTTCCTGGCCATCGCCGCATTGGCCGCTGCCTCCGCGAATGGCCAGATCAACACCCTCGCCCAGCCCGCAGCCGTGCTGCTCATGTTCGCTCACGGCATCTCCATCGCCATGCTCTTCGGGCTTGCGGACAAGATTGAGCGCAGCACCGGCACGCTGGAGCTTTCCGACCTCGGCGGCCTCGCGAAATCCGCGCCCGGCCTCGCCTTCCTCTTCGGCATGGTCGGCATGGCGTCCATCGGCCTGCCGGGGCTCGCGAATTTCGCGGGCGAGGTGCTGGTCTTCCTGTCCGCCTTCGAGAATTACAATCCCGCGACAGGTCTCGGCCCCGTGCAGATCGCTTGCATCCTCGCCATCTGGGGCGTGGTCATCAGCGCCATCTACATGCTGCGCGCCTACCGGAATATCTTCCAGGGCCCGAGCGTGAAAGCCACGGACAGTGCCGCGGATCTCACCCTTGCCGACCGCATCCCCGCGCTGCTTCTGGCGGTCGCCCTGCTCGCCGTCGGCCTCTGCCCGAACCTGCTGCTCAATCTTCTCCGCTGATCCTTGAAAGTTATTTGGAAAGGACATCCCACGAACCATTCCTCGCCGATAACAGATCGCCCGCCTTTCTCCCGCCATGCCCGCCTACTACCTGGAAGCCCTGACCGTCACGCTCGGACTTGTCCTGCTGATGCTGGAAGCCTTCGGCCCGAGCCATTCGAAAAAGCTCGTCGGCTTTTCCGCCGCGGCCGGGCTGGGCTTGATCCTGGTATTCTCCTTCTTCGCCGTTGGTCCCGAGGCTGCCGGTCCCGACGACAAATGGGACGACTACGCGCTCTGGAATTTCTACGCTTTCGATAGCCTGGCCCGCTTTTACAAGGGCTTCGCGCTCGTCACCACCATCCTGGTGGTGCTCATGGCGATCGACTTCCGTCCGGTGCTTTCGCGGTTCACGGATCACCCGGGCTCGGAAGCCGGTACCGGCGAATACTACGCGCTGCCGGTCTTCGCCTGCGCGGGCATGATGTGGATGGCTTCCGCCAAGGATCTCGCCGGTGCCTTCGTGGCGCTGGAGCTGGTCACGATCACCTTTTACGTCCTCGTCGCCTACCTGCGCCGGAATGTCGGCTCGCTGGAGGCCGGCGTGAAATATCTCATCCTCGGCGCGCTCAGCACCGGCTTCCTCGTCTACGGCATCGCCTGGATCTACGGGGCCACCGGCACGATGAACCTCGCGGAGATCGGCGCGAAGGTCGCGGCGACGACGAACACCGCGCCGCTGCTCTTCGGCATCGCGCTCATTCTCATTGCCCTCGGTTTCAAAATCGGTGCCGTGCCGATGCAGGTCTGGATCCCGGATGTCTATCAAGGCGCTCCCACCCCCACCACGGCCTTCCTCTCCGTGGGCTCGAAGGCCGCCGGGTTCATCCTCCTCATCCGTTTCCTCGATCCCCTGCTCCAGCCGGGCTCGCCGGTGGCGGCACAAGTCACGCTGATGCTCGGTATCATGGCCGGAGCCACCTTGATCTTCGGCAATCTGGCCGCCATCGCGCAGACGAATTTCAAGCGCCTGCTGGCCTATTCCTCCATCTCGCATGCCGGCTTCCTTGTCCTCGCGCTCGCGGCGTGGAACGGGGGCGGCAAATCGCTGCTCGGTTCCACCGGCGCGGTTTCGTTCTACCTCGCCACCTACCTGCTGATGACGCTGGCCAGCTTCTTCATCCTGGCCCAGGTCCGCATCCAGGACGGGTCCGAGCAAATCGACGCCTTCAACGGCCTCGGCAAGCGGAATCCCGTGCTGGCGCTCGGCCTCACCGTCATCATGGCCGCGCTCGCGGGCGTGCCTCTCACCGCGGGCTTCCTCGGCAAGTTCTTCGTTTTCTCCCTCGCCGCGCAGGCCGGGCTCTGGTGGGGCATCGCCTTCGCCGTCGTCGGTGCGGCCGCGGGCTTCTACTACTACTTCAAGATCATCCGTGCCGTATGGTGGGAAGCTCCCGCGGAAGGCGCGAAGCCCCTGGTCCTGCCGCAGATCACCCGCTACTGCGTGATCGCCCTGACCCTCGCGGTGATCGTGCTGGGCGTCTATCCGGCTCCCATCGAGGCGTTGCTGAAGTAAAGCGACGGAACGCGGGCGGTCTCCCTATCCGGCCCATCCCGCTCCCTTGACCAGCGGCACGGGAAAGCCGAGTCTTCCCCCGTCCATGGCCACCGCACTCACTTTCAGCCCCATCGAGGAAATCATCGCCGAGGTCGCCGCCGGGCGCATCGTCATCGTGGCCGACGATCCGGACCGGGAGAACGAGGCGGATCTCATCGCTGCCGCAGCCCTCTGCACCCCGGAGATCATTTCCTTCATGGCCGTGCACGGCAGAGGCCTGGTTTGCGCCCCGATCACCCAGGAACGGGCCGAGACCCTGGACCTGCCGCAAATGACCCGCCGGAACCGCGAGGTCCAGCGCACCGCCTTCACCATTTCCGTGGATGCCGCGAAGGGCATCACCACCG
>CBFGVD010000310.1:0-4760 GCA_965651965.1 uncultured Verrucomicrobiaceae bacterium
AAGATGGCGAGCCCGCCGCGGAGAGCGTGGTGCGCCTGGACGGGGAAAACCCCGGGCCCGTCCCCGCCCCGCGGCCCCTGCCTGCCGCCGCGGCCCCGGAACCCGCCGCGCGCTTGGAAAGCGGCAGCCCGCGCGAGCATTTCGAGAGGCGCAGCATCGAGCCCGGCGTGGAAGCGATCCTGGACCGGCAGGCCGGTGCAGAAAGCGTGGAGCACCCCTGGGGCGGCACCGCCCATCGCCTCTCCGGCATCCCCTACGGCTGGTTCCTGCTCCTCGCGCTGCTGCTCGGCGGGGCCGGCTTCTGGTCTCTCCGCGCGATGAAACAGGGGGAGAAAAAGGTGGAGACCTACCACGAGATCGCCCGCGAGCGGATCGAGGAAGACGCGGAGGACGAGGCCCAGGCCCGCGTGCTGGTGGCCGCGGTGGAAGACCGCGTGCGGGCGTACCTCGCCGCGGACACGCCGGAGGAGTTGCTTCCCTTGGTGAGGCACCCGGAGCGGGTCCGGCCCTTGATCGAGGAAACCTGGAAAACCCGCCCGAAACGGTCCCTGGAATTTTCCCGCATGACCATGTTCCAGCCCCGGCTGCTGGACGGCAAGCCCTTCTGGATGGTTCGCGCCGAGGTGAAGGGCGGCGGCGCGGAAAACATGCTGCTCGAACAAACCGGCCCCGCGGAGGTCGCGGTGGATTGGGAAACCCAGATCGGCTACCAGCCGATGCCTTGGGACCGCTATGCGGCGGAGCGCCCCTCCTCCCGCAGCTTCGATTTCCGCGTCGCCGCGCGGCGGGATCTCCACTTCAGCCATGAATTCGCGGATTCCGGCCGCTGGCGTTGTTTCCGCCTGACGGCGAAGGATTCCGAGGAGCACCTCTTCGGCTACGCCCCGGCGGACAGCGAGGCGGCGAAACTGCTGGCGACCTACTGCGCCGGTTCCCCGCGGCGTATCGCCACGGTGTTGCTGCGGCTCCGCTTCCCCGCCGGCGGCGGCTCGCCCCGCGGCGTCGTGATCGAAAAGATGGTGGAACCCCGCTGGCTCCACGTGGAAGAGCCGCAGGACTCGCCTTGACCCCGGCCCGCCGCCTGCGACCGTTCCCGGCACGTGAGCGAAACGAGCAAACCCGAAACCGGCTGGAAGCGCCTGCTGCCGGGCACCGCGGCCGGCACCGGCCTGTTCCTGGCCTTCCAGTATGCGAGCGCCCTGCGACGGCTGGCCACCAGCACCGGCGGCATGGACAACAAGTTCAGCAAGCTCGCGCGGGAGGACTACCTTTCCTACCTCGTCGGCCAGAACCTGCTGGTCCTGGCCGCTTACCTGTTCCTCTGGGCGGCGGCGGTGCTGCTGCTGGTGCCCGCCGTCTCCGTGCTGGCACGGCGGCTGCCCTGGCGCGGCCGCGGCTCCGTGCTGCTCCCGGCCCTTCTGCTCTCCTTCGTGCTGCACGGCTATTTCATGTTCCGGCTGATCCACAGCCGCCCCTATTTCCTGGGGGACTCGCATTTCGGCGGCTGGTACTACGACATGCTGCGGCTGCCGCCGGAGTCCTGGCAACCGGCGGTGAACGGCTTCCTTTTCACCGTGCTGCCCTGGGCCGCCGGTGCCGCGGCCCTGCTCTGGTGGCTGGCCCGCCTGCGGCCGCGCTGGCGGATCGCGCTCGCCGCCACCGGATTGCTTGCCGCGGGTACCGCCGCGCTGGTCCCCGCCGGGGAGACCGCCGGCCCCGCCGCCGCCGGGGCGGACAAGCCGCTGAACGTCATCATCATCGGCTCGGATTCCCTGCGCGGGGACCGGCTCGGCTACACCGGCTATGTCCCGCCGCGGCGGGACGGTGCCGCCGCGGCGGGCGTCTCCCCGAATATCGACGCCTGGGCGAGGGACGCCGTGCGCTTCGAGCGCTGCTACGTGCCCATGGCCTCCACCCTGGAGTCCGCCGTCTCCGTGATGTCCTCCACCTACCCGCACACCAGCGGCATCCGCCACATGTATCCCGGCAAGGAGCAGGTCGCTTCCGCGCGGGAGACCCTGCTCCCCATCGCCGAAGTCATGGCGGAAAAGGGCTACGATACCGCCGCGATCGGGGACTGGTGCGCGGGCTATTACGAGATGATGCCCCTCGGCTTCCGGGACATCTCCGTCTCCAGCTTCGACAACTTCCGCATCTACATGAGCCAGGCGGTCATCATGGCCCACTTCGTCATCCCGCTCTATTTCGACAACCCGCTCGGCTACAAGATTTTCCCGCAAATCGGCTCCTTCGCCCAATTCGTCACGCCGGAGGTGGTCACCAAGCGCGTGGAGGACAAGCTGGCGGTCCAGGCGCGGAGCGGGCGGCCCTTTTTCTGGCACGTCTTCTACTCCTGCAACCACCTGCCTTACCGCTGTGCGGAGCCTTACAACCGCATGTTCACCGATCCCGCCTACAAGGGGAAGAACCTCACCGGCGTGGATTTCGACATCGATGAATTCGTCAGCGGCACCGCGCTGGAGGATAAGCTCGGCGCGCTGCCGGAGGCGGACATCCGCCAGATCCGCGCGCTCTACGACGGCTGCACCCGGCAATTCGACGACTGCTTCGGCCAGATCCTGGCGGCGCTGGAGCGCAACGGGCTGGCCGACAATACCATCGTGGTGGTGACCGCCGACCACGGGGACGACCTCTACGAACCCGGCGTGACGCTGACCCACGGCCTGGGCTTCAACGGCGGCGACCACAGCTTCCACATCCCGCTGGCCCTGCGGGTGCCGGGCCTCCCCCCCCGCTCGATCCCGAACCAGGTCCGCAGCATCCATCTGGCCCCCCCCCTGGCGGAGCTCCGCGGCACCGCCCCGCCGGAGCGCGGGGACGGCCGCAGCCTGGCCGGCTGGATGCGGGAGGGCCCCTCCGGCGAAGATCTGCCCTACTACGGCGAGACCAGCTTCCCCTTCATCCAGTTCCACGTCCCGGGCGTGGAGCGCCCGCCCCTGCCGCCGATGGACGAGCTGACGACCATCGAGCCGGACTTCAACCACCAGTTCGTGATGAAGCCGGAGTACGACGCGCCGGTGATCTCCGCGAAACAGCGCTGCCTCCGCACCCGCGACTGGAAGGTGGTCTGCACCCCGTGCAGCGAGGGGAACCGCCACTACGGGCTTTTCCATACCGCCGCCGATCCCGATTGCCGCAGGGACCTCTCCGCGGAAAGGCCGGAGGTGCTGGCCCCGCTCCAGGCCGCCCTGGAGCGCTGGATGGACGAGCACGTGGAAACCCCGGTGGGCGAAATCTTCCCCGCCGGGGAGCCGTAGCCCGGCAGCATTGCCGCTTGAGTTTCCCCGCGGAGCGGAAATGCTTCCGCGCTCCTCCGGCCTACCGAGACCCGCCCATGAAATTCGTCCTGTCCCCGCTCTTCGCCCTCGCGTGCACCGGTGCCTTCGCGGCAGAAGCCCCGAAGATCCTGACGGCCTACCTGCCGCCGGACACGCCAGTAAAAGGGGAGATCGTGATGATCGTCCCCCCGCCGGAGCTGAACAAGTACGTGGCCAAGGTGGAGGAAACCGCCCGCAAGTCCCCGGAAAACGCCGAGTGGTTCCGCCAGCACGCGAAAGCCGCCAAGCCGGGCGTGCCGCTGCCGTACGACGAACGCCTGGGCCTGACCAAAGAGGAATACGACGAATACTTGAAATTCTGGTCCAAGCGCGAGTTCAAGCCGGTGGAGGTCGTCGCCATCCAGCTCAAGAGCGACAAGGAAGGCCGCTGGAACATCAACATGACCGGCGGGGCCCAGGCCATCACCACCCTGCGCTACGAGCCGGAGACCGATGTTTTCCGCTCCCCGAACGGCGAGCTCAAGCGCATCGACGACGTGAACGCCGATGCCAACAGCACCCTGGGCGCCTGGACCGGCCACGAATGGAAATACGAGGAGGAAACCGGCCTCGGCACCACCAAGGAAAACATCGCCATCGGCAAGACCGGGGACAAAAAATTCGGCCTGGTGGTTTACCGCCTGCAAGAGGTCTCCTCCCTCGGCACCCCCCTGCTGGACCGGGGCATGGTCGTGCGCTTCCCGCTCGGCTCCGCCGGGGTCATCAAGCCCCCCGCCAAGCCCGCGGCGAAGAAATAAGCGCCCGCCGCAGCGCCGGGCGGGGCCACGGGAATGCAAAGCCGTGAAATGCATTTCATGAATGCGCCGTAATGCGGCCTATGCGCCGTCGTGCCCTTCCCGTGAACCGGGCTTTTCTCGCCGCCCTCCCGGCGATGCTTTCCTGCGTTCCCGCCGCGGATACCCCCGGCTTCGGCCCGGCGCGGAAGGTCCTGGAGACCAAATGTCTTTCCTGCCATTGCCCGGAAAAGACGAAGGGCGACCTGCTGCTGGACCGCCGCGAGAATTTCCTGAAGGGCGGGGACTCCGGCCCGGCGATCGAGCCGGGGGATGCCGGGAAATCCGAGCTCCTGCTGCGGGTGAAGCTGGAGGAAGACCACGACGACATCATGCCGCCGAAGGGCGATCCCCTGACGCCGGAGGAAATCGCCGCCCTGGAACACTGGATCCAGGCCGGTGCCCCCTGGCCGGAGGGCGTCACCCTGGCCCCCCTGCCGAAGACGGCGCTGCCGGATTGGGATGCCGCGCCGGACCCGGCCATCGGCGGCATCGAGGCCTTCCCGAAATCCGTGGCCCTGGAAACGGCGGCGGATTTCCACAAGGTCCTGGTGGTCGCCCGCTGCCATGATGCGGCGACCCGGGACATCACCCGCCAGGTGAAGGCCAGCCTGGGCGATCCGTCCCT
>CBFGVD010000311.1:0-4715 GCA_965651965.1 uncultured Verrucomicrobiaceae bacterium
CGCCGCCAGTTCCAGAGCCGGAAAGCCGCGAGCCGGAATCGGGCCAGCATTCGATATCGCGACCGGGTCGAAAGCATGCGGGCGCGACAGTCGCACTCTGTCTCGCCGCCGCCCTTGCCGCCACCGCATGGTTCTTCCCGCGGCCGCCGGGGCCCGATCAACAGCTCTTCCAGTCAACGCCGGTCACATCCGATCCGGGGCTCGAGTACGCGGCAGCCATCTCGCCCGGGTGAAGGAAATCGTCCCCCACGGCTGGGTGGTGGATCCTTCTCCCCTGCCCCCGCAGGCCGCCCTGCCGGTGCTGGGGGTGAATTCCTGGGAAGAGGTCGCCCGCTTCAGCCAGAAAGAACGCCGCCTCGTGCTGAAAATCAGCGGATTCCACGAAACGGCCTGGGGCTCCCGCGGCGTCCACATCGGCCACGACATGTCGCAGGCCGAGTGGGCGGAAAAAGTCCATGCCGCGATGGACGACTTCGGCCAGCAGCCCTGGATCATGCAGGAATTCCGCGAAGGCCGTATCGTCGAGCACCCCGTCTTCCGCGAGGACGGCAGCATCGAGATGATGAAAGGCCGGGTCCGCCTTTGCCCCTACTATTTCACCGATGACCAAGGCCGTACCACCCTCGCCGGGGCCCTGGCCACCCTCGCCCCCGCGGACAAGAAGAAGATCCACGGCATGCGGGACGCGGTCCTGCTGCCCTGCGTCGCGGAGTGAAGATCCTGGCGCGGCCGCGCGCATTCGGCTTTCCCGCACGGCATTCCCCCTGCTTCACTGGCCGCGCCGATGACCGAACTCCCGCCGACCCGCGAGCAACTGCGCCTCGAAGGCTTCGAACTGATCGACGAAACCCTCTCATTTCTCGTCGCTTGCCTCGGAGATGCCCTGAAGAGCCTGGGCGAGGATTCCCTGCTCCCCTACCTCCCCTGGTCCGGCACGGTGCCGGAGAATCATCCGCCGGAGGGAACCCAGCAGCTCTATTCCATCGGTTTCCAGCTCCTGAACATGGTGGAAGAACGCGTGGCCGCCGCGATCCGCCGCGAACGGGAAAAGGTCCTCGGTGCCACCTCCATCCGCGGGCTCTGGCCGCAAGCCCTGCGCGACATGTCCGCGCTCGGCCTGGGCCCGGAGGAAATCCTCGCGGTGCTCTCTGACGTGGATGTCCAGCCGGTCCTCACCGCCCACCCCACGGAGGCGAAGCGCGCCTCCGTGCGAGAGCGCCACCGCGCGCTCTACGAGGAACTCGTCCGCAACGAATATCCGAAATATACCGACCGCGAGCGCCGCCGCATCCGGGAGCGGATCGTCACCGCGCTGGAAACCCTCTGGCGCACGGGAGAAATCCATCTGGTGCGCCCGGATGTCTTCCGCGAGCTGCGGGATGCGATCCACTATCTGCGCGACCTCTTCCCGACCGCGCTGAACCGCCTGGACCTGCACTTCACGGAAGCCTGGCGGGATGCCGGTTTCCCGCTGGAAATGCTGCGCGCGGCGGGAAATATCCCGCGCCTGTCCTTCGGCACCTGGATCGGCGGCGACCGCGACGGCCACCCGCTGATCACCCCGGAAGTCACGGGCAAGGCGCTGGAAATGCTCCGCCGCGCCTCCTTCCAGCTCTTGAAGCGCGAGCTGGTGCAGGTGGCCAAACAGCTCACCCTTTCCCGCCAGCTCAACGAAATCCCGGAAGCGCTCGAACGCCGCATCGACGAGCTGACCTTCATGCTCGGCGACGAGGACCTCGCGAACGACCTGCACGACCGTTACCACGAGGAGCCCTGGCGCCACCTGTGCAGCCTCATGGCGGCCCGGCTCCAGCGCCAGATCGAGGGCCACGCCGGCTATGCCACGCCGCAGGCGCTCGACGCGGATCTGGAACTGATCGCCTCCGGCATCCGTGCCGTCGGTTGCGGGCTGATCGAGGAGGAATACCTCCGCCCGCTCCGGCAGAAGCTGGAGATCTTCGGCTTCCATCTGGCCTTGCTCGATGTCCGGCAGAATTCGGAATATCATGACAAGGCGATCTCCAGCCTGCTCGCGGCCGCGGGCGTGCCGGAGGGCGCGGGCTACGGCTCCTGGAGCGAGGAGAAGCGGCTCGCTTTCCTCGCGGATGAGCTCAAGTCCCCGCGCCCCTTCCTCCACGATTCCGCACGGACCGGCGGGGAGGCGGATGCGGTGCTGGATTGCTACCGGGTGCTCGCGAAGCACCGGCAGGAATGGGGCGATGCCGGCCTGGGCGCGCTGATCGTCTCCATGACCCGCCAGCTTTCCGACCTGCTCGGCGTCTTCCTGCTCGCGCGGGAGGCCGGACTGATGGAGCACGGGCCGGAGGGCTCATGGTGCGCCCTGGAAGTGGTCCCGCTTTTCGAAACGATGGACGACCTGGACCGCTCGCCCGGCATCCTTGCGGCCTTCCTGGATCACCCGCTCACCCGCATGACCAACGCGAAGCGGGCGAACGGCGGCACGCCGAGCCAGCAGGTGATGCTCGGCTATTCGGACTCGAACAAGGACTGCGGCATCCTGGCCGCCCAATGGGCGCTCCACCAGGCGCAGGAAAACCTGAGCACGACCGGCAAGGAACACGGCGTGAAGCTCTGCTTCTTCCACGGTCGCGGCGGCACGATCTCCCGCGGCGCGGGCCCCACGCACTGGTTCATGGCCTCCTTGCCCCACGGCTCGATGAGCGGGGAATTCCGCATGACCGAGCAGGGCGAGACCATCGCGCAGAAATACGCCAATCTCGCGAACGCCACCTACAACCTGGAATTGCTGCTGGCCGGTGCCGCGATCACCACCGCCACCCACCGCCACACCGCCCCGAAAAAGGATCCCGCCGAACCTTTCCTGCCCTTCCTGGCCGCGAAGAGCCAGGAAGCCTATCAGGCTCTCTTGCAAACGGAGGGCTTCATCGACTTCTACCGCCAGGTCACGCCCATCGACGCGCTGGAGAATTCCCGGATCGGTTCCCGCCCCGCCCGGCGAACGGGAAAGAAAGGCCACTCCATCGCCGACCTGCGCGCCATTCCCTGGGTCTTTTCCTGGACGCAGGCCCGCTTTTACCTGCCCGGCTGGTTCGGAGTCGGCTCCGCTCTGGAAGCGATGCAGAAGGAGTCCCCGGAGCAATTCGAGGCGCTGCGGGACGCGCTCAGGCAATCCGCTTTCCTCGGCTACGTCCTGACGAACGTGGAGACCAACCTGGCCTCCGCGAACCTCGGCCTGATGGGCGAATACGCATCGCTGGTGGAAGACCCCGCGCTGAGGAAAAAGTTCATGGACATCATCGTGGCGGAATTCCACCGCACGCAGGATCTCCTGGAAGGACTCTACAAGGGCCGCATGGAAGACCGCCGCCCGCGCATGGCAAAAACCCTGGCGATCCGCGAGGCGCCCCTGCGCGTGCTCCACCGCCAGCAAATCGCCATCCTGCGCACTTGGCGCGGCCTGCTGGCCGACGAGAAGGAAGCGGAGGCCGAGGCGATGTTCCCGAAGATGCTGCTTTCGATCAACGCGATCTCGTCCGGATTGAGGACGACGGGGTGAGAGGCTTTGCGCTGCGACGATAAGCACCGGCCGCCTCGTTTCGGAAGTTTCCGACCATTTTGAGAAAGTGGCTGCCGCAACCCGCAGCAGCGATTTTCCCGCGCCTATCGGCCAGGAGGACGGGTTTTCCTTGTTGCCGTGCCGGTCTTCGCCAGCACACTGGAGTCGTGACCGCCAGAACCCTTCTGCTCGCCCTTGCCCTCGCGACCGCCACGGCCGCGCAGGCCGCCGTCAGCCTCGGCACCGATGCCCCTGCCGCCGTCCCCGCCTCCGAGGGTCCCGCGAAGGCGGCGCTCGATGCCTATCGCGAAGGACGCCACTCGGTGGGCGTGGAGCTGGCCAAGCCGCTGGCCGAAAAGGGGAATGCGGACGCGCTTTTCCTGCTGGGCTTCGCCGCGGAGACCGGCCAGGGCCTGCCCGCCTCGCGCGATGCGGCGCTGGAGAACTACAAGAAAGCCGCCGCAGCCGGGCACAAGGACGCCACCTACCGCCGCGCCCTGATCCTGCTCAACTCCAAGGAGGAAAAAGACCGCCAGGAAGCCCGCGAATCCCTGGAATCCGCTGCCAAGGGCGATCCGGCCAATGCGGGGCGCATCCTGGGCGAGGCCTGGCTGCGGGGCCTGCTGAGCGACAAACCGGATTTCGACAAGGCCGCGCAATGGTGGAACTCCGCCTCCGAGGCCGGGGACACGCCCGCCATCCTCCTGCTGGCCCGGCTTTACGAGGGAGCCTTCGGCTTCAAGGAAAAGGCCGACGCGAAAAAATCGCTCGATCTCTATCGCAAGGCCGCGGACCTGGGCGATGCCAACGCCCTGATCCCGCTCGGCTCCCGCCTGCTGAACGGCGAGGAAGCGCTCCGCAACGAAAAGGAAGGCCGCGACCGGCTGGCCAAGGCGATCGAGAAGAAGCAATCTGCCGCCTATCTCGCGCTCGGGGATTTCGAAGAAAACGTGAAGAAGGACGAGAAGGCCGCCCTGGACCAGTACCGGAAAGGGGCGGAGGAAAAACAGCCGGATTGCATGCTGCGCGTGGCCGCCTTCCATCTGGAAGGCAAGGGCGGCCTTGAGAAGAGCGAGGAAAAGGGCCGCGAATGGCTGGCCAAGGCGGCGGAGGCGGGCAGCCCGCTGGCCGGCCTGGAACTGGCCTCCCGCATTTCCAAGGACGAGAAGCCGGACCT
>CBFGVD010000312.1:0-4707 GCA_965651965.1 uncultured Verrucomicrobiaceae bacterium
ACAAAAGCTAAATTTTTTGAAAATATCAAGATTATTTTAAAATTACACTTCCTGCACCACTGCGCTGCCGATTTGGATTCGCCACCCGTGCCGCGCCGTGCTTCTTTCCCCCCGGCATGGCGCGCGACGAACGGTGGAAGCAGGTGGGTGCCGGGCTGGCGATCCTCGCGGGGATCACCGTCCTGATCCTGCTGCTCGCGCTGGGCCGCCACCTGCCGGGGCTGGCGGGGGAATTTTTCGCCCGCGTGCTGGGCCTCGTTTCCACCCCCTTCATCCTGGAAACCAGCCTCTGCATCCTCGGCTTCGTGGTGGTCATGACCATCAATTACTGGCGGCAGTGGAAGGACGGCGATGAACTGGTCCACCTGGAGGAGGTGCAAAATCCCCCGCAGGACCTGCCGGGGCAGGCCCGCTGGGCCGTCTATCGGGAAGCCCCGCTGGAGCCCGGCACCGTCTCCCCGGCGGACCTGCTGGAAGGAGCGCTGGCCATCGGGGATCACGAGGGCGCCCTGGAAATCCTCAGCTCCATGAGCGACGAAGAACGCGCCGATCCCGCCGTCTTGAAACTGCGGATCGCGCTGGCGGAAGCCACGGGCAAAACCGAACTGGCCGGGCACCTGCGCAAGCTGCCGGGCGGCGATACCCCCGCCTAGCGGCGGCCGCCCGCCCGCCCGCAAAAACCCTTTGCCTCCGGCCGCTCCCCGCGCTTCCTCTGGCGGGTAGATGCCCGCTTCCCCGCTCCAGCCATTTTTCAAGCAGCGCGGCTGGAGACCCTTTCCATTCCAGAAGGAGACCTGGGCCGCTTACGCCGCCGGGAAGTCCGGCCTGCTCCACGCCCCCACCGGCCAGGGCAAGACCCTCGCGGTTTGGCTGGGACCCGTGGCGGAGGAGCTGTCCCGGCCCGCCGCCGGCACCCCGCAGTGCCGCGTGCTTTGGCTCACCCCGCTCCGCGCGCTCGCTCAGGATACGCTCCGCGCCCTGCGCGAACCCCTGGAAGTCCTGGCCCCGCACCTGAAGGCGGAGGCCCGCACCGGGGACACCCCCGCGGCACTGCGCGCCCGCCTGCGGAAGTCCCTGCCTTTCGGCCTCGTCACCACCCCGGAGAGCCTTTCGCTGATGCTGACCCATTCCGACACGCGGGAAAAGCTCTCCGGCCTGCGCGCCGTGATCGTGGATGAATGGCACGAGCTGCTGGGCTCGAAGCGCGGCGTGCAGACGGAACTCTGCCTGGCCTGCCTGCGCTCCTGGCTGCCGGAACTGAAGATCTGGGGGCTATCCGCCACCCTGGGGAATCTGGAGGAGGCGCTGGATACCCTGACCGGCGACACCCGCCCGGAGGCGGCCATCCTTTCCGCGGAGCTGAAAGAGGAAACGCGGATCGAAACCCTGATCCCGCGGGAGATCGACCGCTTCCCCTGGTCCGGCCACATCGGCACCCGCCTGGCCCCGCAGGTCCTGCGGGAGCTGGACAAGGCGGGGACGACCCTGATTTTCACCAACACCCGTTCCCAGACGGAAATCTGGTGTCAGGAACTGCTCGCCCTGCGGCCGGAATGGCAGGACCGCATCGCCATGCATCACGGTTCCCTGGACCGCGCCGAGCGGGAAAAGGTGGAGCAGGGCCTGCGGGAGGGCAGCCTGCGCTGCGTGGTCTGCACTTCCTCCCTGGACCTGGGGGTGGACTTTTCCCCGGTGGATCAGGTCATCCAGATCGGCTCGCCGAAGGGCATCGCCCGCCTGCTCCAGCGCGCCGGGCGCTCCGGGCACCAGCCGGGGAAGCCCTCCCGGCTGCTCGGGGTGCCCACCTTCGCCATGGAACTGGTGGAATTCGCCGCCGTGCGGGATGCCGCCGCGGCCCGCCATCTGGAAGCCCGCCACCCGCGGGAAAAGCCGCTCGACGTATTGGTCCAGCACCTCCTCACCCGCGCCATCGGGGAGCCCTTCGAGCCCGCCGCCATGCTCCGGGAAATCCGCTCCACCCGCGCTTTCCGCGGGCTCACGGAGGAGGAGTGGGGCTGGTGCCTCGCCTTCATCTCCACGGGCGGCCGCGCCCTGGCCGCCTACCCCCGCTACCGGAAGGCGCGCCTGGAGCAAGGACGCTACGTGATGGACGACAAACGGATGATTCAAATGCACCGTCTCGCCATCGGCACGATCTCCGGAGACACCCACGTCACCGTGCGCTTCACCAAGGGGCAGATCCTGGGCACCGTGGAGGAGGGCTTCATCGGCCGGCTCCGGCCCGGCAGTCCTTTCGTCTTCGCCGGGCGCAAACTGGAGCTGGTCCACCTCCGGAACCGCACCGCCACCGTGCGCACCGCCACGAAGGACGCGCGCGGCCACATCGCCGTCTGGGGCGGCAGCAAGATGCCGCTCTCCACCGAGCTCGCCCACGCGACCGCCGCCCGGCTCCGCGGGGAAGGATCACCCGCCCCGGAAATGACCTGCGTGGCCCCCATCCTGGAAATCCAGCGGCGCTGGTCCGCGCTGCCGGACGACCGTTCCCTGCTGGTGGAACACACCCGATCCCGGGAAGGCGAACATCTGTTTGTTTACCCCATGGCCGGGCGATCGGTTCATGAAGGACTGGGTGCCCTCATGGCTTATCGCCTGCGCTTGAAAGAGAACGTCACCGTTACCCAGAACGACTACGGCTTTTGCCTCAGCGCGCGACGGGGCCTGCATTTGAACGAGAGCTCGATTCGTTTGAATCTATCGATTGATGATCTGCTTGAAGACATTGTTTCATGCATGAATACCGGCGAACTCGCCCGCCGGCAGTTTCGCGAGGTGGCACGGGTGGCAGGACTCATCCCGCCCGAGCTGCCGGGCCGCAAAACCGCCGGTCGGCGGGAGATTCAATCAAGCGCCCGATTGCTGTTTGAAGTGCTCGAACGCTACGATCCGGAAAATCTCCTCCTGCTCCAGTCGCGCCGTGAAATTCTCGAGAAGCAACTTGAATATAGCCGCTTGAAAGAATCCCTGCTCGATCTCCAACAGCGCCCGATACGATTGATTGAAACAAAACACCTGAGCCCGATGGCCTTTCCCTTGTGGGCGGACCGGCTCTCGGCGACTTTGCCCGCCGGAGATGCCGCCACCCGTCTGGAACAAATGCTTGAGAACCTAAACCGCGCCGCTTCCAAATGAAGATTCAAATCCAAGATCGAACGATCGCTCTCCTTGCTGATGGAATCGCTTTGCTCGAAGACGGTACCTTGGTCGCGGCCGACCTCCACCTGGGAAAAGCAACAGCGTTTCAAGCACAGGGATTGGCAATTCCCGAGGGCGACAGCGAAGCGGATCTCAAACGTTTGAAAGCACTCTGCAAGTGGCACCAGGCGACCCGCCTGGTGATCAATGGCGACCTGTTCCACTCCCCTGCCGGGACCAGCCCGGAAATCGAGCGCTTGCTTGAAACTTTCGTGAACAACATGCCGATCCCAGTGGAACTCACCCTCGGAAACCATGAGCGCAAGATCTCCCACATCCCCCCTTTCCTCTCGCCGGTGCCCTTCACCGAGCGTGGCGGCTTCCACATCGTGCACGATCCCGCGGACGCGCCCCCGGACCGCCCGGCGCTGACCGCCCACTGGCACCCGCTGGCGAAGATCGCCGACGGGAAACGCACCTCCCTGCGGCTGCCCTGTTTCCTGGCGAGGGGCGGCATGGTGGTGCTCCCAGCCTTCGGCAGCTTCACCGGCGGGCAGATCATCGCGCCGGAGGAAGGTGACCGCTATTTCGTCTTCCCGGGGGAAGACGTGGTAGAGGTGCCGGGGGAGCTGCTCAGATGAGGCGGCGGATGGAGTCCAGCTCTCCCGCCACCATCGCGCGGAGGAGCTCCGGCCCGCGGGCGATGCATTCTTCCAGCGGCAGGCCAAGGCTGTCCAAAGCGAGTGCCGCATCGAAGAGCGGCCGCGCCGCCGCTTCCACCCGGCCGGCGACGGCGAGCACGGGGACGCCCGCGGCCCGGGCCAGCGCGGCCACCCCGGCGGGGCCTTTCCCGCCGAGCGTCTGGGCGTCCAGGGAGCCCTCCCCGGTGACGACCAGATCCGCCGCGGCGATCCGCTCCGCCAGGCCCAGGGCCTCCGCCACCAGGTCGAAGCCCGGCACCAGCCGCGCTCCGGCGAAACGCACCAGCCCGAAGCCCAGCCCCCCTGCCGCCCCCGCGCCGGGCACCGCGGCTTCCCGCTCCGCGCGGGAGACCGCCGCCAGCCGGGCAAGCACCGCATCCAGGAAAATCACGTCCGCCGGGGAAGCTCCCTTCTGAGGGCCGAAGACGGCGGAGGCACCCCGCGGCCCGGCCAGCGGGTTGTCCACATCGCAGGCCACGATGATTTCCGGGAGGGGGATTCGCCCGCTTTCATCCACGGCGTGGAGCCCAGCCAGGGCCTCCGGCACGGGCTCCAGCTCCGCCCCGGCCTGATCCAGAAATCTCACCCCCAGCGCCGCGGCCATCCCCGCCCCGCCGTCGTTCGTCGCGCTGCCGCCGATGCCCACGAGCAGGCGGTCCGCGCCGGAAATTTCCACCGCATGGCGCATCAGCAGGCCGGTCCCGCGGGTATCGGCGCGGCGCGGATTCCGCTCCGCGGCGGGGATGCGCCAGATCCCGCTGGCGGAGGACATCTCCAGCACCGCCACGGTTTCCCCTCTGTTGCCGCGGTACAGGCCGTATCCGGCCTCCGCCGGGCGGCCCAGCGCATCGGT
>CBFGVD010000313.1:0-4707 GCA_965651965.1 uncultured Verrucomicrobiaceae bacterium
ACGAACGACGCGCCTTCGGCCGTCGCCCGTCTGGCGGATATCGGCATCAAGCGCTTCCTCATCGCCTCCGCTGTGCGGGCGGTGCTGGCCCAGCGCCTGGTCCGCAAGCTGTGCCCGGTGTGCAAGGCCCCGCACGTGCTCACCGAGAAAGAGGCGCGCGCGCTGCGTTTCGACGGCCGCGGGGACAGCTCCGCGGTGATGGGCCCGGTGGGTTGCGAAAAATGCCGCAACAACGGCTACCGCGGGCGTCTCGGCCTCTTCGAGCTCTTCCAGATCGACGACGAGGTGCGGCACATGATCAACGAGAACCTGACTTCCAGCCAGCTCCGCCGCCGGGCCCGCGAGCTGGGCATGCGCACCCTGCGCGACGACGGTATCCGCAAGGTGCTCGCCGGCCTGACCTCCGCCGAAGAAGTCATCCACGTGACCATGTCCGACTTGGATTGATCCACGGATCCCGAACCGCAAATTTCAAACTTCCAGATTTTCTAAAACCCGATCCATGGACAGCAACCAGATCGTAGAACTTTTCATCAGCCGCGGCCTCATCGACCGTTCCCTCGGCCAGGATATCCTCCACGAGGTGGACAACAGCGGCAAGGAAGCCGCGGAGATCCTCGCGGACTTCCAGGTCATCAACCACCGGGACGATGTCTGGCCGGTGGTGGCTTCCGAACTCGGCGCTCCCCAGGTGGAGCTGCGGAACTGGACCCCGCCGGAGCAACTGCTGGCGCTCGTCCCGGCCGGGATGGCCCGCCTGCACGGCGCCCTGCCGGTGAATTTCGACGCCGAGGGCCTGCACGTGGCCCTGGTGGACCCGATGAATCCCCAGACGCTGGAGGACTTGCGCTTCGCGCTCGGGCGCGAGGTGGTTCTGGCGATCGCGCCGGATTACCTGGTCGAGCAGAAGATCAACGACTGCTACGGCGGCGAAGGGAAGGCGATGGAAGACCTGCTCAGCCAGCTCGAAACGGGCGTGAACCCGAATCTGAGCGCCGCGGAGCTGGAAGCGGAGGCGAATTCCGCCCCGATCATCCGCTACGTGGACCTGGTGCTCTTCCAGGCCATCAAGGAGCGCGCCTCAGACATCCATTTCGAGCCTTTCGAGAAGGAATTCAAGATCCGCTACCGGGTGGACGGCGCGCTCTATGAAATGGCCCCGCCGCCGGTTCACCTGGCCGTGGCGATCATTTCGCGCGTGAAGGTGATGTCGAACATGAACATCGCCGAGCGCCGGGTGCCGCAAGACGGCCGGATCGTGAAGCAGGTGGGCGACCGCCAGGTGGACATGCGCGTCTCCACGCTTCCGACCCAGTACGGCGAATCCGTGGTGCTCCGCGTGCTCGACCGCTCCTCGGTGAATCTCTCGCTGGAGAATCTCCACATGCCGGAGTCGATCTACGAGTACATCTGCGACACCATCGAGAAACCGAACGGCATCTTCATCGTCACCGGTCCCACGGGAGCGGGCAAAACGACGACGCTCTACGCCGCGCTGGCACGGATCAATACCATCGATTCCAAGCTGCTGACCGCGGAAGACCCGGTGGAATACGACATCGACGGGATCATCCAGATTCCCGTGAACGAAGGCATCGGCCTGACCTTCCCGCGGGTGCTGCGCGCATTCCTCCGCCAGGACCCGGACCGCATCATGGTCGGGGAAATGCGCGACATGGATACCGCCCAGATCGCCATCCAGGCATCCCTCACCGGGCACTTGGTGCTTTCCACCCTCCACACCAACGACGCGCCCGGCGCGGTGACCCGTCTGGTGGACATGGGCTGCGAGCCCTTCCTGGTCGCCGCCTCCCTGGAAGGCGTGCTCGCCCAGCGCCTGGTCCGGACCATCTGCAAGAACTGCAAGGCATCCTACGAGCCGAACGAGAGCATCCTCACCCAGCTCGGCGTGGCCGTCCACGAGATCGGGGACAAGGATTTCTTCACCGGCCGCGGCTGCGAGGTCTGCGGCAACAGCGGCTACAAGGGCCGGAAGGGCCTCTACGAGCTGCTCGACATTACCGACCCCGTCCGCGAGCTCATCACCGACCGCGCCCCGACGGTGGTCATCAAGCAGAAGGCCATGGAGCTGGGCATGCAGACCCTCCGCGAGGACGGCTTGCGGAACATCTACCTCGGCCACACCACCATCGAGGAAGTCCTGAAATACACCTGATCCGACACCTTTCGACGCGAATTTTGAGTCGCCAGTTCCCGTTTGTGCGCTCACATTCCTTTCACTCGATTTAAAAACAACCCCATGCCTCAGTTCCAATTCACCGCCGCGGATGCCAAGGGCGAGCAGATGTCCGGCACCATCGAATCCACCAGCGAAGCGGAAGCGATCCAGCAACTCCGTTCGCAGGGCTACTATCCCCTGCAGGTTGTCGAGGCCGGCAAGGGCAAGCTGGCCGCGAAAAAGGGGGCCAAGAAAGGCAAGGCGGCTCCGGCCGGGAAGAAGGCCAAGGGGCCGAAATCGACCACCGGCGGCCGTATCAAGCCGAAGATCCTGATGATCTTCACCCGCCAGCTCGCGACGCTGATCGACTCCGGCCTGCCGCTGCTGCGCGGCCTGACCGTGCTGGCGAAGCAGGAGCCGAATCCGGTGCTCCGCGGTACCATCGGCGCGCTGGCGGACTCGGTGCAATCCGGTTCCACCTTCTCCGAGGCCCTGGCCCAGCACCCGAGGATCTTCAACAAGTTGTATGTCAACATGGTGAAGGCCGGCGAACTGGGCGGTGTGCTCGAAGTGGTGCTCGTCCGCCTCGCCGAGTACCAGGAAAAGGCCCACAAGCTGAAGAACAAGATCGTGTCCGCGATGGTCTATCCGGTCATCGTGATGTTCATCGCCGTGGCGATCCTGGTCTTCCTGATGCTCTTCATCGTGCCGAAGTTCGAGACGATGTTCGCCGAGCTGGGCAAGGATGCCGAGCTGCCGATGATCTCCCAGATCGTTTTCGGAACCTCGAAATTCTTCCTCAAGCCGAGCATCTGGGTCATCCCGAATGTCGTCTGGGTTTTCCTCTTTTTCATGTTGGTCGGCTTCCTCATGAACATGTGGGGCAAGACCAAGAAGGGCCGCCGCATCATCGACTCGATGAAGCTGAAGCTGCCGATCTTCGGCGACATCCAGCGGAAGTCCGCCATCGCCCGCTTCTCCCGGACCCTCGGCACTCTCGTCACTTCCGGCGTGCCCATCCTCCAGGCCCTGAACATCACCCGCGACACCGCGGGGAACGTGGTGGTTTCCGACGCCATCGAGAAAGTCCACGAGGCGGTGAAGGAAGGGGAATCCATCGTCACCCCGATGCAGTCCTCCAATATCTTCCCCTCCATGGTGATCTCCATGGTGGACGTGGGTGAGGAAACCGGCCAGCTCCCGGAGATGCTTCTGAAGGTGGCGGATGTCTATGATGATGAAGTGGACAATGCCGTAACCGCGCTTACCTCTATCCTGGAGCCGATCATGATCGTCATCCTGGCCCTTGTGGTGGGTGCGGTGGTGTTCGCGCTCTTCCTGCCGCTCATCAAGATCATCTCCGAAATGGGCAACATGTGAGCGGAGCCGGGAAACCGGAGCCGCGCGCGGAAAACGAGCAAAAATCCCATGAGAATCAATCAATCACGCCGCCAGGCCGGGGGCTTCAGCTTGATGGAGCTGATGGTCGTCGTCGCCATCATCGTCCTCCTCGCCGGGCTCACCATCGCCGGGATGGGGTTCATCGAGGGCAAGAAGGCGCGGGACACCGCGGCCGTGCAGGTCAAGCTGATCGAGAACGCCCTGCAGAATTACCACAGTGACAACCGGTCCTATCCCCAGCATCTCGACCCCACCGGCGAGCGCGGGGACGAGGTGCTCTACAAATACCTCTATTGGGACGGATACGTGGACCGGGAGAACGGCGGCGTGATCTATATGCCCGAGTTCGATCCCGAGAATAACACCAAGGGCGGCCAAGCCTGGATGCAGGGCACGGATGCCCAGGCTCGCATCGTCGATCCCTGGGGGAATTACTACCGCTACCGCTCCGGGGATGCGCCGGATGCGCAGAACGTGGATTTCGACCTCTGGTCCTGCGGACCGGACGGCAGGACGAATGCCGATCCCGATCATCAGGACTCCCAGGACGATATCGTGAATTGGAAGTAATGGAAGGTCCGGCGGTCGGCCTGCCCGCTGCCGCCGGAAATCTCCCGAATCCCGAGGCCGCCGAGAGAGATCCCGGCGGCTTTCATTTCAAACGAACCCGTCGGCGGCTGCCTTTCCGCTCGACGTTCCAATCCCGCAAGGGCTTTTTTCCCGCGAACAATGAGCGAAGATTCCGAAGATAACGCCGCCCCGGCCGAAGCCCCGGCGACCAAGACCGCCCGCAAGCGCCCCGCCGTGCGCAAGGCCGCCAAAGCCCGCCCGGCCCCTGAAAAAGAGGCCGCCCCCGCGGAGGCACCCGCCGCCCGGGAGCAGGAGCCTGCGCCCGCACCTCCCGCCCCCCCGGCGCGTGAAGCGGAAACCCCGGCGGAAACATCCTCCCGCGGAACCGACGACGCTCCGGCCGAGAGCCATGATGCCGGCCGCATCGCATTCCTGGTGGAGACCCCGGGCGAGCCGGCCGGAAATTCGAAGAAGCGCCGCCGCCGCAAGAAAAAGCACGGCCAGCACGGCCAGCACCCGCATGCGGTGGCCCCGCACGGCGAGGCGCCTCCCGCGGC
>CBFGVD010000314.1:0-4672 GCA_965651965.1 uncultured Verrucomicrobiaceae bacterium
GAGCATCAGGGTCCCGGCGGAGGCGAGCCCGGTACCGAAGCCCTCGCCCGTCACTGGCGCAGTCGGAACAAGAACTCCCTCGCGACTCCAATACCCGGCCTCCGAGGGGCGGTAGAAAAAGACCCCGCCGCCGCCGTCCGCGGGATTGTCATAGCCCGCGGCGCCCACCGCCGCCTTGCTGCCGTCGGAGGCAAGCGAGCCCCCGAAATTGGTATCATACTGGCTCGACTCCAGTGTCATGACCTGGAGCGGGGAAGCGGCTCCCGTTTCCGGATCGAAGCCCATCAAGTGGACCTGCCCGCCGATCCCGAGGAGGAGGTGGCCCGCGCTCATCGCCGCCGCCGTGCCTTGGCTCGCGGCGAAGGTACCCGGCAATGCCGGGCCTTCCGGGAAACCCAGCCCGAAGGACCGCACGCTGCCCTGGAGCGTGCCGGAGGGCGTCACCGCGTCCACGCGCCAGACGTAGAAGCGCCCGAAATCCAGCGCCTCGGAGAGCTCGTACCAGGTGGTGGTCACCGTGGCCAGCGGCGCGCTCATCGCCGCCAGTCCGGCGGCATCCCGCGCGATGAAGACGCGGTAAGCCGTGGCACCGGGAACCGGCGACCAGGAGAGGCGCTGCGGGCTCTCATCCAGCACCTGCCCGGGCCGCGGCCAGGGCCCGGGGAGATCGGTGATCGTGGAGACCGGCGTGGAAACCAGCGCCTTGGAGGCCGGGTTGAAGCGCAACAGATAGGCATCGCTCGCCGAAACCGCGGCCACCGTGCTTTCGAAGGGCAGATCCGCCGCGGAAACCCCGCTGTCCGCCCACCACACCTGCCCGGTGCCGATGGCGAGCACGCCCGCGGAAGTCGTCGCATGCACTTCCCCCGGCATCTTGGCCAGAACCTCCAGGTCCGCATCCAGAACCTGCGATTGCCAGAAAAGGCGGCTGCCGTCCGGGCTGAGGATGAGATTCCGGGAACCGTTGCCGGGAGCGCTTTCCGCGACCGCCACGAAGGTATCCGCGGAAATGTCGTATTTCGTCACGCTCGCGTTCGAGATGTTATTCTCGCTGTGGTAGTAGAAATTTCCGGTGGGATCGGCCTGGCCGTCGCCCTCGCGGACGCTGCCGATGCTGCTGATGGTCGCTCCGCCGGCCGCATCCCGGAGCTGGAGCTGGACCCATTGGTCCTTGCCCTCCGTCACCAGCCTTCCGCGCGGGGTGATCTCCAGCTTGTAAACGTCCTCCCCGAGCGGAAGCGGCGCCAGCTCCCGCCAGGCGGCGAGGTCGATCACCCGCGTCTGGGAATGGCCCCAGTTCGAAACATACAAGCGCTCTGCCGCCGGATCGAGATCCGCATCCGTAGGACTGAAGCCGATGGGAATGGAGCGCAGGATGCCCGCGGTGGCGGCATCGATCTCCAGCAAGTGGGAGAAGCCCTCCCCCGCCGCCGCGGTATTGATCCCGTACACCACCGGGCGCGCGGGGTGGGAGACCAGCTTGGTCACATTCAGCGCCACGATCCGGAGATCCACGGGGATGCTGAAACTGCTGCCGCCCGCCTGCAGGGTGATCGAACCTTCCTTGAGGCCGGTGCCCATGCCGGTGGTATCGATGTCGAATTGCAGGGAGCCCGGCGTGGTACCGGAGCCCGCCGCGAGCGTGATCCAGGGCGTATCGGTTGAAGCCGTCCAAGGAATAGGGCTGCCCGCGGACAAGGTGAATTCCTGGCGGGGCAAGGGGCTGCCCGCCGGGCAAGCAAGCTCCAGCGAGCGCGGCAACACGTCCAGCGGAGCCACGGAGAAAGACCAGGTCGCGCCCGGCGCGGTCGAATTGAAACCGACGATATCCACCCGCCACCAATAGCTGCCGCCCAGGGACAACGGCGGCAGGGCACCGGTCCAACGGGTACCGCTGACATTCCCGAGATAGGCCGGGGAATTCCGGTCCGCGCCCGCGACCTCCGCCGCGGAGGAACCGAAATACACGTCGTAGGAAAGCGCGGCCGCCTCTTGAGACCAGGACAACTCCTGATCCGTGCCGATCACCGTGGAAGCGTCCGCGATGCCGGGCAGCAGCCCGCGCGGGGGGACTTCCGCAATGCCGCCGATGTCCACCACCGAGAAGCCCCCTTCTTTGAAAAGGAAGAGCTTCCGCTGGTCGTGGGAGACGCCCTGCACCGGCGTGGCCACCGGCAGGGTGGCGAGCTTCTCGCCATTCACGCCGTTGAAGGCGCTGTCGTCGGTGAAGATCACTTCGGCACGATAGGTCGAGGCCACCACTTCGTCCGAAAGCTGGACGAGGACATTCAGGCCGGTATCGAAAACCCCGCCGTTCCAGAAGATCCGGGAGCCGTCGCCGCTGGCCACCACCCGGCGGGAGCCGTAGTAGCTGTACCCGCTGACGCGTTTCGAGGCTTTGTGGACAATCGCATCCCCGGCCGTGTCGAACTTGAGCAGGGCCGCGCCGGAGGAGTTGTTTTCACCGTGGTAGTAGTAACGGCCCGCGGGATCGAAGATGCCGCCGCCTTCCCTGGCATGGCCGGTGGAGAGCTTGTTGCCGGTGGCGGTGTCGATCAGGAAGAAATCGATCCACTGGTCCTGCTCCTCGAAGATGAGGCGTCCGCTGCGGCCCGCCGCGACTTTGAAAACATCCCCGGAGCTATAGCCGGTGGCACCCGCGGGCTCGTAGGCGTGACGCCGGATCTCCTGAAACGTGGTACGATCGAAGCCCAGCAGGTGGCCGGAAGCCCAGTTGCTGAGATAGATGCGGTTTTCCTGATAGTGGATGGAGAGGTCCGTGACCGAACGCCCGGCCGGCACCATTCTCACGATCCTCTCGCTGCGGGTGTCCACCACCGCCATGAAAGCGCGGTCGTCCGGACCGCTTGCAGCCTGGGAAATGGCGTAGATATACGGCAGCTCCAGATCCGCCTTCGCCATCGTGAAGTTCAGGGCCAGGAGCTCCAGGGTAACCGGGATGTCCCAGCTATCCGCACCGGACTGGATCGTCACGCTTCCTTGCCGCGTACCGGCCGTGAGCCCGGCGGGATCGATCCTGAGTCTCAGGATACCCGGCACCCCGCCGTCGGAATTCGCGAAGGAAAGCCAGGGAGTGGCGGTGGAAGCGCTCCAACCTTTTCCCGAGGGACCCATGATACCGAACGCGCGGGCCTCCGCCGAGGAGGAAACGGCCATGGTGATCTCCAGCTTCCCCGGAGTAACGGCGAGCGGAGCGACGCGGAAGGACCAGGTCTCGCCACGGTGCGTGCCGGAATAACCCACCGTATCCACCCGCCAGTAATAGGTCCCGCCCAACTCGAGCGCGGGCAGCGCGCCGGCCCAGGAATTCGTGCTGCTTTCGCCCAAATAGAGAGGACCGGAACCGGTGGCGTTCGCCACCTGTTCCGGATCGGTGCCGAAATAAACGCGGTAGGAAAGCGCGAAAGGCTCCAGGGTCCAGGAGAGCGATTGCGAGGTGCCGTTGACCGTGCTGCCATCGGCGATGGAAGGAATGATCTCCCTGGGCGGAAGCTCGGCGATCGCGGAGAGGTCCACCGTGCGGAAATTCCGGCTGTTCGCCGGGAAGAGGTAGAGCTTTTCCTGATCGCCGGTGACGCTCATCACGTTCGCGGCGACCGGCAGCGTGGCGAGTTCCAGTCCGGTGTTGCCGTTGTAAGCCTTGTTCCCCGCAAAGAGGAGATCGCCGTGCAAGGTGGCGGCCCGGATCTCCGCGGGAAGGCTGAAGAGGAGGGTGGTATCGGCGGCGTGGAGACGCGAACCGCTGGCGACCTTCGAGCCGTCCCCGATCATGAGAACCGCGCCGGAAGCCGAAGGATATTTCGGGTTCACGATCGCGAAGTTGTCTCCCGCGAGATCATAGCGCCTCAGGCCGTCGGTGAAATCCGCGTGGTAGTAGTAGCGCCCGGTGGGGTCGGACTCGCCGTCGCCCGCGTAGTGGCTGCCTGGAGCCGTGGCAAGCACCGCGCCATTGGAGGTATCGATCAGCCTCAGGCTGATCCACTGGTCGTATTCCTCCACGATGACGCGGCCCTGCTTGCCTGCCGCCACCCGCCAGATGTCCCCCTGGCTATAGCCCACATCCCCGGCCGGACTGAACTGATAGGTCTGCACCTGCCGGAAGGTCCCGCGGTCGAAGGCCCGCAGGATGCCGGTCTGCCAGTTCGTGAGGTAGATGCGGTTCTCCGCATAGTGGATGGCCAGATCCGTAACCGAGCGGCCGCAGGGCACTGCGGATTCAATCCGGTCCGTGGCGGTATTGATCCGCAGCAGGAAGGAGGTCTTCGTGGAAGCATTGCTTTCCTGGGAAACGGCATAGACCCAGGGCAGTTCCAGATCGCTCTCCGCGATCATGAAATTCGCCGCGTGCACGCGGAGGCTCACCGGAACATCGAAGGTCGTTCCGCCGCTGCTGACGATGATGTTCCCGGTATGGAAACCGGGCGCGAGCGCGGAGGCATCGAAAACCGCTTCCAGATCGTCCGGCGTGGTGCCGCTGCCTTTGGCAAAGGTGATCCAGGGCACGTCCGCCGTGGCTGACCACGCGACGGGACCGGCCGCGCTCAAGGAGATGCTTTCCTGGTGCCGGAGCACTCCTTCCACGGTCTCCGCATCAATGCTGCTGCGCGTGAGCGAGACCGGGGAGACGAAGAAGGAGCGGACCTCCCCCGCC
>CBFGVD010000315.1:0-4666 GCA_965651965.1 uncultured Verrucomicrobiaceae bacterium
AGTTCTTTTGCCTGCAAATTCAAGAATTTCACCGCTTCGGTAAGGGACACGTCTTCAAAATCGACCGTGGGAATCACGATCTCCCGTGCTGCATTCATCGCCTTGATGGCGGATTCGGACATTTGGGGCGCGGGAGGCGCGGGGGGCGCCGGCGGATCATCCTTCTCGCCGGCAGGCAGGAAGGTAACCGCAAAGTCGTCCACCTTGTAGACCAATCCGGTCTCCTTGCAAATCGCGTCGAAGGCCTGCCGCAGGGAAACCTTCTCCAAGTTCAGGCTGAGGGTCATGGCTTGCGGAGAGGCGGGGGCTCCCGGAGCGGGCTGTCCGGAACGGGGCATGCGGATCACGAAGTTGACCCCTTTGCGCGTCCGATTGGGCTCGTTGGTGTCCATCTCGACGCTACGGTTGCGCAGGAAGTCGATCACCTCCGGCAGCGGGGCGTTTTCAAACTTTACCTCCGGCAGGATGATCGCATCGAGCTTCCTATTGAGGTAGATCTGTCCGGAGCTGGCGGGCTTGTCCTTTCCATCGGCAGGTACCTCGGGCCCGGCAGCAGCCCCGGGCTCCACCGCCTGCTGTTCCTGGGCCTTCGTCGCACCGAATAGAACCAATATTCCGATCATGCCCACGCCGCCCGCCCGCCACGCCGGATGAGCCGCGCGATGGCTGGAGATATCGCGGATCCGCGATTTCATGCCGGCACCCCGTTCGGAGATACCCACGAAGCCGAGCCGGAGCCCCGGGAAGAAGCCCGGCGATTGCAGCTTCAGGAGCGCATGACCATAGGCGGAACGGCAATCTTTCCCATTCAGCGAGAGCACCTGCGCATCGCAGGCGGATTCGCGGTCAGCCCGCATCCGCGCGAAGGCGAACCAGAGGATCGGATTGAACCAATGCATCGCTTGCAAGACGCAGCATAATCCGTTCACGGGAAGATCGAGGCGCTTCAGGTGGGTGAGTTCGTGGAGCAGGATCAGCTTGGCTTCCTCGTCGCTGAAGCCCGCGGGGAATCCGGCGGGAAGGAGCAGCGAGGGCAAGACCAGACCTGTGACAGCGGGGCTCTCCACCTCCGTCGAGACGATTACGCGGGGCATCCTGCGGAGTCCCACCTCGCCCGCCGCTTTATCGATCGAGCGAAGCAAGGCCTCGTCCGTCGTCACGACATGCTTCACGATGCGGCGCATGTTCCGCCGGTAGCTCACGATTCCCAGCGCCAGCACCGCAGCGCTTCCGGCAAGCCAAGCCAAGGCCCACGGATTCACCCCCGGGCTGCTTGCGGGGCGGGCAGCTCCGGCAGGAGCCGGGAGAAGGGGAGCCGCCGTCCCGATTTCGGACGAAGCGGGAGCCCGGGTCGCCGTCACCGCGGCGGCCGGTGCCTTTCCGGGGAGGATGCCGAAGGGCACCGAGGGCAGGACCGGCAAGGTCAGAATGAGCAGCAATGGCAGCCACAGGGCGTATCGCCATTGGGGCGGCAGCCAGCGGCGGAGCAGCAACTGTATGCCGAGGATAACCCCGGCCAGCACCGAGGCGCGGAGGGTCGTGGCGAGCAGCCAATCAAACATTGTCTCGAGCGTGTTCATGGCAGGGATTCATTTTTGGTTATTGGCGATGGATTGATCGAGGAGCTTCTTCAGCTCCCGGACTTCTTCGGAAGTGAGCCGGGCATTGCGGGCGAAGTGGACGAGCAGCGGCTTCGCGGCTCCTTGGAAAATGCGTTCGAGGAAGGACTCGCTCTCCGCCTTCACGCAGGCCTCGCGCTTCACGGCGGGCAGATAGAGCTTGGGCGAGCCGGCCTCCTCGCGGATCGCCAGCGCGCCCTTCTCCACCAGCCGGGTCAGCAGGGTGCGGACCGTGTTCTCAGCCCAGCCGGTTTTCTCTTTCAGGGCCTTGGCCACCTGCGAGGCGGATTGCGGGGATGCATCCCACAGCACTTCCATCACGGACCATTCGGATTCGGATATACCTGGAGCTTTCATGCTTGGAGATCATTCCACTACATTTGTAGCGTAACGCGGAAAAAATAAAAAGGGCCGCTCCGGATGGAGCGGCCCTGCGGCGAAATCGGCGGGGGAAAAAATTCTTCAGCCCCCCGTCGCCTTCAGCGAACCGAGGTATTCGATCAGCGAGGTGAAGTCCTGCACGCTGAGCCCGGAAGCGAGGCCCGGGGGCATCATGGATTGCGGCATGTGGGTTTCCTCTGCCACGTCCGCCCGTTTGAGCTTGGTCACCTGGCCGGTGATGTTGCGCAGCTCCACCACGCCGTCCGCTTCGCCGGTCACGAAGCCCATGTGGGCCAGCCCGTCCTTCATCTTGAACATGGAAGTCTGGAAGCCCTGCGCCACCACCTTGTTCGGATCGAGGATGGATTCGATCAGGTAGTCGCGCGTGAATTTCGCGCCGGAGGCACCGAGGTAGGGCCCCTTCTGTTCCGCCTTGGGATCCACCGAGTGGCAGGCGATGCAGCCTTGGGAAGCGAAGAGCCGTTCGCCGGTGGCGATATCGCCCTTGTTTTCCATCGCGGCCTTCGCGACTTCGGCGGCCGGCAGTTCGGAGACCTTCTTGCCGCCGGAGCCGAGGGAGGCCACCGCTTCCTTGGCAGCCTTGGCGGCGTTGATCAGTTCGGCGTTGTCCCAGTTCATCCCTTCCTCGATCTGCTTGTCGAAGCCCGGCAGCTTCAGGTCCGCAAGCGCCTGGAAGAAGCCGACCTCGCGCGGGGTCTTCTCGATTTCCTTCTGCACGCGTTTCTTGGCTTCGTCCTTCGCCAGCGGACTGGAGAGCACCGTCAGCATCGCCTTCCATGCGATGCGGCTGGCCGCGTTGCCCTGCCTGGCGGCGATCTCCCGCAGCGCGCCGATCTGGTTCGCCCGGTCCGCGGAGTTCACGAAGTCGCTGATCAGGCCTTCGGCCTGCGGGGCCGTTTCCTTGTCCTGGCTCCAGGTGGAGAGCACGGCCAGGCGGTAGGGCATGGATTTGTCCTCGCCCGCTTTCGGCAGCGCCTTGAAGAAATCCGTCCGCTGGGCAAAGGGCCGCTTCTTGTCCTTCGCCGCCTCCACCAGCAGCATGAGCTGGGTGTCGTTCAGTTCTTTCGCGCCAAGTGCGGCCAACACCGGATCCACGCCGGAGAGCTTGAGCTCCGCCACCGGCAGACGGTTCTTGGCCAGGATGTCCAGGAGCTGGTTCTGGCGTTCCGGGGTGACCATGCCGAAGCCCTTCTCGATCGCCGTGCGGAGCTTCGCCGTCGCCTCCCATTCCACCGGTTCGTAGTACGGGCCGCGGTCGTCCGGGCGGGTGTTCCACCAGCTCTTCAGATCCCACTCCTTCTCCTTGTAGCTCAGGCGGGCCAGCGCCGTCAGCACGTCGAAGCGGAGTTCCAGATCCTTCGATTTGCCGAAGGCCGCCAGCAGGCCGTCCACCACTTCCGGCTTGTGGATGCGCTGCAGTGCCAGCAGGGCCAGTTTGCGGGTGGCCGTGTCGTCCAGCGCGGCCATGCAGGCGGGGATGTTTTCCAGGGAAGCCAGCACCTGCATCGCGGTATGCCGGAGCCTCGGCGAATCGCCCTCCTCGCGCCAGTCCATGGAGGCTGCGATGATTGCCGGGGCGGCGCTTTTCACCTTCAGGCGTTCCAGGCCGATCAGCGCTTGCAACACCACCCGCGGGTTCTTGTCCTTCAGCGCGTCCCCGTAGAGCTTCGCGGGAACCCCGGCCAGCTCCTTCTTGTTATCCGTCATCGCGCGCAGCACCTGCTCGCGCACCGCATCGTCGCCCGCCAGTTCGGCCAGATACTTCGTGCTGCCCGTGCCGTAGGCCTGCTTGAAGGTCCAGATCGCCGCCGTGCGCACCGCCACGCCTTGCTTCGCGTCTTTCGCCAGCGCCAGGATGCCTTCGGCGAAGGCGGGCTTCTTGCCTCGCTTCAGGATCTCGCGCTGTGCCTCCAGGCGTTGCACGGCGCTTGCGGAGCCCAGCAGTTTCACAAGCTCCGCGTCCCCCGCTTTGGTGACATCGCTGTATTTCGCAGGCGTTTCGCCCGGGAAGGTCACCATCTGGATCATCCCTACCGGCTTGCCCGGGCCCGAGAAGTCGAAACCGCCGTTGCGCCAGTCGGCCAGGAAGAGGCGGGAGTTCCCGTCCACATCGATATCCGTGGCACGCGGCAGCTTTTCGAAGGTCTTTTGCTCCACTCCGAAGCTCGCGCCCGCACGTTTCCAGGGGTGATAGTGCACCGTGCCGGTCGTCCAGTCGGTGGAAAAGAGGGCATCGGTGAATTCCTCCGGGAAGCCCGGCTCGCTCAGCCACAGCGCACCCGTGCCGGAGCCGCCGCCGTAGTCCGCCAGCGGCTTGATCGCCTCGTCCGCGAAATTCTGGTAGAGCCGCGGATAGCCGTGGTCGCCCAGGGAGGTGTAGTGGTGGAAGCGCGTGTTCCAGCCCTTGCCGTCGTTCGTGTTGTCGCGGCTGAAAAGGTCCAGCTCGGGGGAAATCGCCGTGTCGCAGATGTTCCGCACCATCAGCGCGTAGGGTTCCACCTGCGAGCCGTCCGGCCGCACCCGCAGCACGCCGCCGCCGTGCAGCGTGTAGGTGGAGCCGTCCGTCCCCTTTGCCGGGAAGGTGCCGAAGTCCCCTACCGAACTATAGAGCCAGCCGTCGATGCCCCTCCGCACGCCGTTGGTCG
>CBFGVD010000316.1:0-4665 GCA_965651965.1 uncultured Verrucomicrobiaceae bacterium
CGTGGACATGGTGATGTCATTGACGATACAAGTCTCCGCGATTCCATGTTGCGGGCGGGAATCCGGCGTTTCTGGCCGGACGTGCGGCCCTAACGGGACGCGCTTTTTTATTCATTGCCGCATCCCGGAGCCCGGCTTCAAATTAGCCGAAGACTGATACATGGAGGAGCGATACGAGATTCGTGGGAAACTCGGCCAAGGCGGGCTCGGAGCGGTCTATCGTGCCTACGACCGCGCGCTGAAGCGCGATGTCGCGGTCAAGCGTATCGTCTCCGGGGACGACGAGGAGCACCGGGAGGAAGCCACGAAGCAAATGGAAAAGGAGACCGGCGCCCTGGCCGCCCTCCAGCATCCGAACATCGTCACGATCTACGACGTGGGCTCCGACGAGGACGGCCCCTTCGTGGTCATGGAGCTCCTCACCGGCCAAACCGTCGATGAAATCGTGGAAAAAGCCCCGCTTACCTGGCCGGATTTCCGCGAGCTGGTGCTCCAGATCCAGGAAGCGCTCATCGCCGCCCAGGACCTCGGCCTGATCCACCGGGACCTGAAGCCCTCGAATATCATGGTGAACTGGCTGCCTTCCGGCCGCTTTCAGGCGAAGGTGGTGGATTTCGGCCTCGCCAAATTCAGCCCGAAAACTTCCGCGGAAACCGCCGAACAGTCGGATGCGATCTTCGGCTCGATCTTCTACATGGCCCCGGAGCTCTTCGAGCGCGGACCGATCGACTCGCGGATGGACATGTACGCCATCGGGTGCGTGTACTATTTCGCGCTCACGGGTCATTCGCCTTTCCAGGGGGAAACCGGGCCGCAGGTCATGGCCGCACATCTCGAGCACCGCGTCATCCCGCTTTCCCAAGTCCGGCCGGATATCCCGGGATGGGCCAGCGATTGGGTGATGTGGCACATCAACCGCCACCCCCACGAGAGGCCCGAGAACGCCCGGGAGAGCTTGAAAAGTTTCATCCAGCTCGATGTGCCGCCGTCCCAGACGATCACGCAGCCGATCGCGCAGCCCGCGGTGAATCCGCGGGCACCGCTGGCGGTCCGGCCGCGGCCGGGGGGCACCCCGCCGCCGCGCCCGGCCCCGTTGCCCACCCCGGTGACCCTCTCCCGGCCGGTGAAAACGCACACGGCGCCCCAGCCCCTGGCTCCTCCGGACGGCGCGCCGCCCAGCCTTCACCAGTCCCAGCCCATCACCGCGCCGATCACCCGGTCCCTGGTGGAGGAAATGGGCGTCCCCGCCCCGGATGTCCCCCCGCCCCAACCCCGGGCGGTGGAGGTCCCGGTGGCACCCCGCCCCGCCGCCACCCGCGTTTACGCGCCGCAGACCGGTTACCAGCCGGTGCAGAGGAAGAAAAAACCCAGCGAGGCCAAGCGGAATCTGCTGGCCGCCCTCGGCGGCATCCTGTTGCTGGTCGTCCTTTATTACGCCGTCGCCTACTTCTCGAAGTGAGACGATCCGCATTGGACGTCCGGGCGGGGATGCTCTAAGCCTCGCCGCGCCATGCTCGACATCCGCGAGATCCGCGAAAACGCCGCTGCCGTCCGCGAACGCCTGAAGGCTCGCGGCGGCAACCACTGGACCCTCATCGACGAGGTCCTCGCTTGTGACGAAACCCGCCGCCGCGCGGAAACCGAGAAGCAGTCCCTCCAGTCCGAGCGGAAACAGACCTCCAAGCAGATCGGCATCCTCAAGGGCAAGGGCGAGGACACCTCCGCCATCGAGGCCGAGGTACGCGGCATCAACGACAAGATCTCGGCCCTCGACGCGGAGGCGGAGAGGGCCACGGCCCGCCAGCACGAGCTGTTGATGAACATCCCGAACCTCCCGCACCCGGATTGCCCGGTCGGGGAGGATGAGACGGCCAACCCCGTGGTGCGTACCTGGGGGGAGAAACCGGAAATCGCGGAGCCGAAGGATCACCTCGTGCTCGCGGAGGCGCTGGGCTTGATTTCGCTGGAAGATGCCACCCGCATCGCCGGCTCGGGCTTCGCCGTTTATCGCGGCAAGGGCGCCCGTCTCGAGCGCGCGCTCATCGGCTTCCTGCTCGATCTCCAGAGCGGCACGAACGGCTACGAGGAAGTGAATGTCCCCCACGTCGTGAAGCGCGAGTGCATGGAAGGCACCGGCCAGCTCCCGAAATTCGAGGACGACATGTACGGCACGGACGCGGGCGAGGACGGCCGCAACCAGCTCTTCCTGGCTCCCACCGCGGAGGTGCCGGTGACAAACCTGTATCGCGACACGATCCTGGCGGAGAGCGATTTGCCGCGGAAGCTGGTGGCCTGCACGCCTTGCTTCCGGCGCGAGGCGGGCAGCGCGGGCCGCGACAACCGCGGAATCATCCGCATGCACCAGTTCGACAAGGTGGAACTGGTGCAGGTGGTGCATCCGGACGAGGGCTTGCGCACGCTTGAGGAGCTGACGGCCCACGCCCAGTCCGCGCTGGAAAAGCTGGGCCTGCATTACCGCACCATCGAGCTTTGCACCGGGGATCTCGGCGCGAATTCGGCGAAGACCTACGACATCGAAGTCTGGGCCCCGGGGCAGGGGAAATACCTGGAGGTTTCGAGCTGTTCCTGGTTCGGCGACTACCAGGCCCGGCGCATGAAGCTGCGCTTCAAGGACGGGGAAGGGAAAAACCGCTTCTGCCACACCCTGAACGGCTCCGGCACCGCCCTGCCGCGGCTCTATGTCGCGCTGCTGGAGCAGTGCCAGCAGCCGGACGGATCCATCCGGATTCCGGAAGCCCTGGTGCCGTACTTCGGCTTTCACGAAATCCGGTGAGTCCTTCGCGGCGGAGCGACACGGCTGAAGCTACCGCCGCAGCCATTTCCACAGTGCCAGCACCACCAGGGCGCCCACCGTGGCGGTGATCAGGGACTCCAGCGATGGCAGGCCGGGACCGGGATCGGCCACGGGAAGGAATCCCACGTGGCGGCCGATCCAGCCGCCGACGATAGCACCGAGGATGCCGAGGAAGATCGTCATCAGGCACCCGCCCTTTTCCTCTCCCGGCAAGATTCGGCGGGCGATCAAGCCAGCGAAGAGGCCGAGCAACACCCAACCGAAAATTTCCTTCGGGTCCATGGGGGCGTTTAACATTTCCGAAGGGAAGTTGCACGATTCCATTTCGCTCCTCGCTCCCTCCTCCGGGGGATGAACAGCCCTCCATCCGGTGGCAGCAAGCCGGTAAAAATCCGGGGGATCGATCCGATCCGGCACGGTGGTTCCATTCATAAAATATTATAATATAGAAAGTTGTGGAGACTTGTGGCGGGCTGTTCCGGGGCCGGGGCCGCGTTGACAGGGCGAGCCCGTATTCGCTTAGTGGCCTTGACCCGGCCGGGGCTTTCCCCGGTCTCCCGTAATGAAAAACCCTTGTCGATCGGCTGCCATTCTCGCGGCGGCGTGCGGAGTCATCTGCCCCGGGATTTCCCCGGCCCAATACGAAGCCGTGCCCCGCTCCGGCCGCTGGCACCCGGCGGAAATCCTGGCTTGGTCCCCGGCTGCGGACCCGGATGCCCCATACAACCGCGCCACGGTCCCGCTTGCGCCGCGCTTCACCGCTCCCCCGGCCGCAGCGGATGCGGCCTTGCATGCGCTCTGGAATGTCAATCCGCACGCCCGGCCCGGGGAGGCGCGCGTGCAGGCCGTGACCACCTTCAATACCATCCCGGCGGGAGCACCCAATGGCTGGCGGACCACGCGGCTCTACGCGCCCGGCATCTGGCAATATACGGACAACATGGTCTTCTGGGGGAGTTCCGACCGGGATACGAAGACCATCCTTTGCCCCACGGCTCACATGATCGATGCCGCGCACCGCAACGGCGTGCCGATCTACGGGAAGATCTTCTTCCATTGGAACTCCTCGCCCGACAATGCCGCCCTCCAGCGGATCCGCGACCTGATCCGGAAAAACGGTCCGGTTTTCCCCGTCGCCGACAAGCTGGTGGAAGCCGCGATGTACTACGGTTTCGACGGCTGGTTCATCAACCAGGAGAACTACCAGACGAATGCGGCCGACGCGCAGGACATGCGCGACTTCATGGCCTATTTCCGCACCCGCGCCGCCGCGCTGGGAGCACCGCACCTGAAAATCATCTGGTACGACGCGATGGCGGAGAACGGCAGCCGTTCCTTCCAGAACGCGCTGACGGACCGGAACGACGGCTTCCTGAAATCGGGCGCGGCGGTCACGGATACGGGGAATATCCTGGCCGCGCACGGGATGTTCCTGAACTTCTGGTGGTATTACCAGGCGGAGAACCTCCGGGATTCGCGCGGCCTCGCCCTGAGCCGGGGGATCGATCCCTATGATCTCCATGCCGGGATCTGGACGGAGAATTACCGCAACTACGGCAAAACCCCGGACCCGGGCGGCGGGGGAAATATCGACATAGCCTGGCCCTACCTTTTCCCGGAAGGCGAGCCCCACCATACTTCCGTGGCCCTTTTCGGCGGGGAGACGCCTTTCGTGAAAGGGTCCACCCCCGCGGCGGTGGCCGCGCAGGAGGAAATCTATTGGTCCGGCCCGAACCGGGACCCTTCGGACACGGTGCCGGCCGCCGGCTCCGCCACGCCGAACTGGTACGGCCTGGCGCACTTCATCCCGGCGAACTCCCCGGTCACCGCCCTGCCCTTCGCCGATGCGA
>CBFGVD010000317.1:0-4646 GCA_965651965.1 uncultured Verrucomicrobiaceae bacterium
ACGCCCAGCCGCTCCGCGTGCATCGCGGCGAGATCCTCGAAGAGGGATTCATCCGAGCTGGAGGCCTTGAAGGGCAGCGCGTGCATCCCGCGGACCGGGAAAAGCATCGCGAGACGGCCGCCGGGCAAGCCGGTCAACTCCGAGGCGCGCGCGGGACCGTCCGCCGTCTGGAGGGTGAACCCCCCGGCACCGGACTGCTTCCAGATTTCCCAGCCCCGGGCACCCGGGACCAGCAGCGTCATTTCCTGTTGTTTGCTCAAGGCATCACCTCCTCGGTTCGTTCCAAAACAGCCGGCCGTCCCGTGCGGTTGCGCACGATGACCGTGATTTTCCGTTTCGCCCCTTCCACCATGCCGATGCTCTCGATCCGGGTGGTAGTGTCGTTCACGGTCATTCTTGCGGAAACTTCGGGACGCAGCGTGCCGTCCACGCCGAGAAGCGCAAGAGCTTGCTCGACGGATTGGAAGGGCTTGTCGTCCTCGGTGTCGCGGATGCCGTCCGCGCCGCGAACGGTCTCCGGGATCACGGCGGCCTCCTCCACGGAGACCTCCGCGGCGGCGGCGATCAATTCGGCCGGGGCTTCGTTCAGATCGAGCGCGCCGGCGCTCCAGATGGTGAACCAGTTCCGCCAATCCGGCTTGAGCGCTTCCACATAATCCATCCCGCGCACCAGGCGCACCTCGTCCAGATTGTAGAAGGGACGGTTGAAGGGCATGTTCACGTAGCCCTCCTGGGTGTACCATTCGGCTTCCGCACCGTTCAGACCGGTCTCGTCATTGCCGTCCACCCAATCCACCAGCGCGTCGGTGAGCGCCTGGGCCTGGTCGAGATCCAGCCCCCAATCGATGAACATGGATTTCATCAGTTGCTCGTCCTGGCGCAGGACGATGGCGTTGATGTTGAATTTCTCGCCCTCGGAAATGATGCGGGCCTCGAAGCCCTCCGCGCTTTCCTCCGAAACCTGGCGGAGCAAGGGATCGGTCCGCTTCACGGCGGGATTCGCAGCGATGGCGATGCCCATTTCCGCGAGCTGGCGGGCACGGAAACCGTGGACCTGGGAAGCCGCCAGATCGACATCGAAGGAGACCACCCGGATCGCCGTGACGCAGGCCATCGCCAGCACGGCGATCAGGAAAAGCACCGCCACCAGGGAGGAGCCATTCCGGAAACGGGGAGATGGAGGATGAAACTTCACAATTGCTATCGAATGTCTCGAATCGGTTGCGGCGGCTCGGGGTCATCCGGGTCCTCGTCTTCGTCTTCTCTGGGCCTGATCGGCCCGGGACTCTGACCCTGCTGCTGGAGCTGGCGCATCATCACCTCCGGATCCTGCTTCGGGGTGATCCAGAAAATCTGCCGGATCATCTCGCCCTCCGCGCCGAAGGCGATGGTCAGCTCCATCTGCAGCGGCAGGCGGCCGACGAGATCCCAATCATAGCTCCAATCCATGGTGCGGCCGTCCAGCACCTGCCATTCGAACATCCGCACGTCTTCCAACAGGACGACCTCCGCGAAGGGTTCCAGGTCCTGGTCGGTATTCTGGTTGTCGCTGTCCTGGAGGATTTCCTCCTCGTAATAGCGCAGGACGATGTCCAGGAAGCCGTCGCGCCGGGTGACGGTGGAAAGCTGCACGGCCTTGGCGACCTTTTCCGTGCCGCCCCAGGTGAAGGCGAGCGGGACATTCTGGAGCGTGAGATCCGAAAGGTAGTGGGTGCCCGCATCGGTGACGACCAGCTCCATCCGGGTATTCCCCGGCAGGGAGCCCAGGCGGCGGTTCATGAGCTCGAAGAAGGCGTTTTTCTCGCTCTCCTCGTTCTGCTTCCGCACCACGGTGTTGCTGAGCTTCATGTTCGCATCCGCGGAGCCGAAGATCATCCCCACGAGCAAGGCCATGACGAACATCGCCAGCACCAGCTCCAGGAGGGTGAAGCCCCCCCGGCCGTGCATGTCAGGACGCTGGAAATTCCTTCTCACGGCTGGTAAAGGCGGGAATAGCGCCAGGTCTCCGCAATCTGCTCCTGACGCTCGGCATTGTCCCACCAGATGGCCCGGACCTCGATCCGGTACATTTCCTGGAGGAGCTGGCCGTCTTCGTTCTCGATCTCGGGAAGCAGCTCGATGGTGGTATCGATCGTCAGATCGGCTTCGACCATTTCCTCCACCGCCACGCTGGTAACACCCTCCTCCAGCACGGGATAGGACATGGCTTCTGCCAGGGCGCTTTCCAGCAAGCGGGTGATTTTCACCTTCCGCTGGGCCAAGGCGGCGAGATCCGCGGTGCGGTCCAGCGCGATGGCGAAACCGGTGGCCGCGATCCCGAACACGCCGAGCGCGAGCAGCACCTCCAGCAGGAGGAAGCCGCGCCGGGGACGCCGGGGATCGGGATTGAGTTTCATCGGTTCGGTATCAGTGGATCTCGCTGGCGGAATCCCGGATGGACCCGGTCAGGGGGTGGAAGGAGGCTTCCTTCCAGCTATCCCCGAGCTCGATGCGCACGCTGACGGGCTCGCAGAAACCCTCGGGGTCGAAGCGCCAGACCTGGCGGTTCTTGGCATTGATCACGAGCCATTCGTCGCTGGCCCAGCGGCGGACGAACATCCGCATGTCCTCCTCCAGCTCCCAGCCGGCATGCACCGGCTCGAAGCCGCTGGCGGCGGGTAGCCCCCCCTCCTCCGCCGCGGCGGCGCGCTCGGCGGCGGCGTATTCCTGCGCTTCCAGGATCGAAGCGCGGTCGCCGGGCTCCACCATCGCTTCGGCCAGGGGCATCAGGCTGATCTTGTTTTCAAAGAATTCCAGGGCATAGGGCCGCTGCTGCAGGGCCGCCACGGTGCGGGCGCGTTTCGCCAGCAATTCGACCTCCGCGGAGGAGTTGTTCAGGGCCCGCTCGTCGCTGGAAAGGACCAAGTAGCCGATCGCGCCGCCCACGAGGAGGGCGACGACGAGCATGACGATCACCAGTTCGAGGAGCGTGAAGCCCCTCGCTCCGGCGGTGTCAGTCCTGGCTGCTGAGGTCATCTTCGTTTCCTTCGATGCCGTCGGGCCCCAGGCTGATGATCTCGAACTTGGTCGGATCCTTGCGGCCCGGGAAACGGTAGCCGTATTCCTTCTGCCACGGATCGGTCGGCACGCTGTCCGCGATCTTGGTCCAGTCCTTCGGCACCGGAGTGCTGGTCGGCTTTTCCACCAGCGCCTTGAGGCCCTGCTGGGTGGTCGGGTAGTTGCCGGCGTTGATCTTGTAGGTTTGCAACGCGGCTCCGACCGCCTTGAAGTCGGCCCGGACGCGCTGGAGCTCGGCACCGCCGCGGATCCCGCCGATCAGGGCGATCGAGCCGCCGAGGAGCACGGCGATGATTCCGAGGACGATGACCATTTCAAGCAGGGTGAAACCTGCGGCGACGCGCTTGCGGATGGAGCGTTGGTATTTCATGAGTGTATGGCTCGGTTGCTTGGAAGAAGCCTTACGCGGGAGAAAACTCCGCGGGAACCAAAAGTTGTCTGGAAAATCTGACAGGACCGCCACGACAGCCAGTTCCGCCCGGAAAGCGCACCGGCTCGCTACGCTCACCCGGAAATCCTTGAAACCGCGGCGGCTTTCCCGCACGCCTTCCCCAGCCACTTCCCATGAACAAGGTCCTTCTCATCGGCGCCGGAGGCGTCGGCAGCGTCGTCGCTCACAAATGCGCCATGGCCCCGGAGGTTTTCGGGGAGATCACCCTCGCATCCCGCACGAAATCAAAGTGCGACGCGATCGCCGCGGAGGTGAGGAAGCGCACCGGCCGGGACATCGCCACCGCGCAGGTGGACGCGGATGATCCGGCGCAGACCGCCGCGCTGATCCGCAAGACAGGCGCTACCCTGGTGATCAACGTGGCCCTTCCGTATCAAGACCTTGCGATCATGGATGCCTGCCTGGAGGCGGGCGTGGATTACCTGGATACGGCGAATTACGAGCCGAAGGACGTGGCGAAATTCGAATATTCCTGGCAGTGGGCCTATCAGGAAAAGTTCGAGAAAGCCGGGCTCTCGGCCCTGCTCGGTTCCGGCTTCGACCCCGGGGTGACCAACGTTTTCACCGCCTGGGCGCTCAAGCACCACTTCGACGAGATCCACACGCTCGACATCATCGACGTGAACGGCGGCAACCACGGCCACGCCTTCGCCACCAATTTCAACCCGGAGATCAACATCCGCGAGGTCACCGCCGAGTGCCGCCACTGGGAAAACGGCGCCTTCGTCGAAACCGCGCCGATGTCGGAGCACCAGCCCTTCACCTGCCCCGAAGGCGTCGGCACCTACGAGATCTACCGGATGTACCACGAGGAGCTCGAGTCGCTGGTGAAGCACATCCCGACCATCAAGCGCGCGCAGTTCTGGATGAGCTTTTCGCCGAACTACCTGAAGCACCTCGAAGTGCTGCAGAACGTCGGCATGACCCGCATTGACCCGGTGGTCTATCAGGGCGTGGAAATCATCCCGCTGCAGTTCCTCAAGGCCGTGCTGCCGAACCCCGGCGACCTCGGTGTGACGACCAAGGGCCGGACCTGCATCGGCAATGTCATCACCGGCGTGAAGGACGGCCAGCCGAAGGCGATCTACATCTACAACATCTGCGACCACGAGGCCTGCTTCGCCGAAGTCGGCAGCCA
>CBFGVD010000318.1:0-4644 GCA_965651965.1 uncultured Verrucomicrobiaceae bacterium
GCCGATCCGAACCGCCCGGTAAAGCTGCCGGAGCGCCGCCCGGCCGCCGGGGAGATGCCCGCGGTGGAAGCGCGTTCGCCCTTCGCCGCGGAATCGGCCTCGGGCTCGCCGTTCGAGGCGCCGGCTCCAGCTGCCTCTCCGTTTTCCGCGGCCGCGGCCGCGGCTCCCGCGCCGTCCCCTTCCTCTCCCTTTGCCTTTGCCCAGGATCCGCCGCCGGTGCCGCCCGCCGTGCCGGTGCCGCCGGTCTCCACCCCGGCTCCCGCAGCCCCCGCCCCGGTGCCCGCGGCCATCCCTGCCGCGGCCGAGTCGGAGTCCTACGAGTCGGATTCCCGCTCGATCCGCCAGCTCGAGCTGCGTGCCATCTTCGGCGTGGACCGCGAATTGAGCGCGGATGAAATCCTCCAGCGTGCCCGTGCCCTGCCGGGCATCCGCCATGTGGCCCGCGTGCCCGCGGCGGATAGCGGTGCGATCGACGCCCTGAAGCGGGTGGTCGGCGGTCTCGGCTTCGGTGCCGGGCAGGTGAAGCTGTATTGCGGCAGCGTGCCGATCGAGTTCATCCGGGAAAACAACGTGCTGCTGGCGGTGCAGAACGACGGTTCCTTCGCCCCCGGGGTGCGGGAGACCCTGATGATCGTGGCCCGCGAGTTGGGCAGGCTCTGATCCCGCCGCCCGCCCCGGATTCCCCATGACGGTGGAGCAAGACGGCCGGCAGGTCTCCGTGAAGGTCGCCCTGACCGGGGCGGCCGACACCGGCAAGCTGGCCATCCTGCGTGCCATAGCGGCGCGTTTCAGCTCCGCCACGGTACGGGAGCACCCGGTGGGCTCCATCCGTGTCCACCGGGTGGAGTGGACGGAGCCGCAGACCCTGCCGGACGGCCGTTTCCTGAATGTGGCCGTTCATTCCCTCACGGGAAACGTGGAGTACAATGCGGCGGAGGAATTGCTGCTCCGGGCCGTGGCCGGTGTCCTTTTCGTGGTGGATGTGGATCCGGCGAAATTCCAGGTTACTTGGGATAGCTTGATGCGGCTCTCCGACAATACCCGGCGGAACGGCTTCGACCTGCATTCGGTCGGGCTGGCGATCCAGTATCACCGCGCGGACCTGCATCCGGAGGTGGATCCGCAGCAGCTCGACCGCCGGCTGGGGGTGCCGCCGGGGCTGGTGCCGCGCTTCGTTTCCTCCAGCCGCGAGCCGGATGCGGAGGGGCTGGCCTTCGATTCCGTGCTCGCGCAGATCAAGGAGCGGCTGGGAAAGGAAGGCGGCGCCGCGTGAGCGCTCAGCGCGGCTGAAGCAGCAGCTTGCGGCTGCTCCAGACATAATTGGCCCCCGAGATCAAGGTGAGGGCCACGGCTCCCCAGAGGGAAATCTGCATCAGCCAGCCTCCCGGCACGGCGAGATTCCGCAGCAGGCTCCCGATGGTACCCGGAGCCGCCATGGAGGAAAAGGTCAGCCACACCAGACCGGTGATGCAGTAGGTCAGCTGGAAGGTGGTTTTCCATTTCCCCAGCTTGTCCGCCGCCAGCACCTGCCCGGCTTCCACCGCGATTTGGCGCAGGTCGGTGACCAGGAACTCCCGCGCGATGATCACGCAGGTGACCCAGACCGGGGCGTGGTAACCGGAGGGCGGCTGGGCGGAAAAGTACACGAAGGCGGCGCACACCAGGATCTTGTCCGCCAGGGGATCGAGGAGTTTCCCCAGCGGGGTCACCAGCCCCATTTTCCGGGCCAGGTAGCCGTCCAGCCAATCCGTGGCCGCCGCTACCGAAAATGTCACCAAGGCCACCGCGAATCCCGCCGTGCCTGGAAAACCCACCGCGATCACGAAGATCGCCGTCAGGATCAGGCGGGAAACGGTGATCGCATTGGGAAGGTTCACGCCACGAATGTGGGGAATGCATGGCATGATGGCAACAAGGGGTTGCACCAAAGCTCCTCCTTCCCTACACCGCCGCCGTTTCCCGAACCGTTTCAAGATCATGAGTAACAGCGATTTCGGCCTCATCGGCCTGGCCGTCATGGGCCAGAACCTCGTCCTCAACGTGGAATCCCGCGGATTCCAGGTGTCCGTTTACAACCGCACCACGTCCGTCACGGACGAGTTCGTTTCCGCTCATCCCGACAAGAAACTGGTCGGTGCCAAGACGCTGGAAGAATTCGTCCAGTCCCTCGCCGCACCGCGCAAGATCATGATCATGGTGAAGGCCGGCGGCCCGGTGGATGCCGTGATCGAGCAACTCATCCCGCTGCTGGACAAGGGCGACATCATCATCGACGGCGGCAACTCCCTCTACACCGACACCGAGCGCCGCGACAAGTGGCTCGGGGATCTCGGCTTCCGCTTCATCGGCGCGGGCGTGTCCGGCGGCGAGGAAGGCGCGCGCAAGGGCCCGTCCATCATGCCCGGCGGTCCGGCCTCCACCTGGGACGTGATGAAGCCGATCTTCGAGAGCATTTCCGCGAAGGTGGACGGCGAGCCCTGCGTGACGCACATCGGCCCCGGCGGTGCGGGCCACTACGTGAAAATGATCCACAACGGGATCGAATACGGGGACATGCAGCTCATCTGCGAGGCCTATAATATCTTCAAGGCCGCGGGCTTCGACGCGGAAGAGTTGGCCGAAGTCTTCACCGAGTGGAACGAAGGCGACCTCGAAAGCTACCTGATCCAGATCACCTCCAAGATTTTCGCGCAGAAGGATCCGGAAACCAAGAAGCCGCTCGTCGACCTGATCCTCGACACCGCCGGGCAGAAGGGCACCGGCAAGTGGACGATCATGAACGCGGTGGAAAACGCCGTGGTGATCTCCACCATCAATGCCGCCGTGGAGGCGCGCATCCTTTCTTCCATGAAGGACAAGCGCGTGGCCGCCAGCAAGGAGCTGGAAGGACCGAAGCCGAAGATCGACGAGAAGAAAAAGAAGCTGGTGAAGAAAGTGCACGACGCGCTCTTCGCCTCGAAGATCATCTCTTACGCGCAGGGTCTGGACCTGATCGCCACCATGGGCAAGGAGAAGGGCTGGGGGCTCGATCTCGGCAAGATCGCCGCCATCTGGCGCGGCGGCTGCATCATCCGCGCGCGCTTCCTGAACGACATCACGGACGCCTACCGGAAGAACCCGGAGCTGAGCAACCTGATGCTGGCACCGTACTTCACGAAGCTCCTGAACGAATTCCAGGAGAACTGGCGCGAGGTGGTTTCCATCGCCACGCTGGCCGGCATCCCGGTGCCCGCCTTCTCCGCTTCCCTCGGCTACTACGACAGCTACCGCAGCGCGGTGCTGCCGGCGAACCTGCTCCAGGCGCAGCGCGATTTCTTCGGCGCGCACACCTACGAGCGCACGGACAAGCCGCGCGGGGAGTTCTTCCACACGGAATGGCCGGAGGTCATCGGCTGACAAAAAAGGCGGCATGACGCCGCCGGAATTTCAAAGGGCGGCCGGGAATCATCCCGGCCGCCTTTCTTATTGCTGGTGACCGCCGGATCAGCCGCGCCGGCGTCTCAGCAGCAGGCCCGCCAGACCTAGCCCCGCCAGACCCGCGGATGCAGGTTCGGGAACCAGGCGCACCTGCATCAGATTGATCTGGCCGCTGCCCGCGCCCGCGGAAGAGGAAGGATCGATGGTGATGGTCTGCGTGCCCGTGCCATCCGCGACGAAGGTCCCGGTGATGTAGCTGCCGACCCCGCTTCCATCGGCGGGATAGAAAATATCCGGGGAGAGATCGCCGTCGCCGCTCAGGTTCGCCCAGCGGGTTTGCCCGAGATCGCGGGGGTCGGAGATCCAGATCTGGACGAGGTAGGTCAACCCGGGGGTCATGCCGCCCCAGGAGAAGCTCCTGTTTTCCCCGTTGAATTCATAGCGTCCGAAGGACAAGAGGGTGTTATAATTGGCATCCGGCGTATTTTGCCCGCCGTAGAAGCCGCCTCCGTCGTCGAGGTCGTTGGTGAGGGAAGGCAAATCCGAGAATCCTTGGAACGACACGCCGTTCACGGGGAAATTCGGCGCATCGGCGTGGTTCGGAGCCCAGGAGCCGAAGTAGGTGCCTGCGGTGGAAACATCCGAAGCGCCGGTGATCGCGGACGGGGCGTCCCAGGAGATCGTGGCGGCCGGGAGGGAAGGGGAGAGCAGCCCGGTGCAGGCTGCGGCAAGGAGGGTTTTTTTCATGGGTTTTCTGTGCACGTGGCTCGCGGTGCCGGAGCTCCGGCATGCACAGGATGCCGCGCCTCTCTCCGCCGCGGCAGTCGCATCTTGGGGTGACAAGTCCTTGAAACGGAATTGGCGGATGGATTTCGCCGCCGCAAACGGTTCCGGTCCGGCCTTGCTACGGATTGACCGCTTCCACGCGGTAAAACCGCTTCGCCGGGGATGCCGCCGCCGTGTCGGTAAAGCTGGAAAGCGTCTCGCCCGGCGGGACGGTGATCAGGGAGCCGGGCAGATCCGTCAGCCAGATCCCGGAAAGGTCGTCGTTGTAGGTGATCCGGTAGGTTTTGCCAGGCACGGATTGCCATTGGAGGGTGAAATGCCCGGTCCCGGCGGCGCGAATGGCGGAAACGGTTTTCAGGACGCTGGAAGCATCCAAGGGCAGGGTGGAAGCGAGGAATTCGTCCCGGTTCGACCGGCCGTCGCCATCCGGGTCGGCATCGG